>CALMXT010000058.1 GCA_937871125.1 uncultured Zoogloea sp.
TGTGGGTCGGCAACTACGTGCTGATGAGCTACGGCGACGGCGCCGTGATGGGCGTACCGGCCCACGACGAGCGCGACTTTGCGTTTGCCAGGAAATACGGCATCGCCATCGAACAGGTCATCGCCCTGGGCGACAAGCGCTACTCCACCGACGCATGGGAAGAGTGGTACGCCAGCAAGGACGGCATCTGCGTCAATTCCGGCAAGTACGACGGCCTGGGCTACCAAGCGGCCGTTGACGCCATCGCCGCCGACCTCGCCGCCAAGGGCATCGGAGAGAAGAAGGTGCAATGGCGCCTGCGCGACTGGGGCATCTCCCGCCAGCGCTACTGGGGCTGCCCGATTCCGATCATCCACTGCGACAGCTGTGGCCCGGTGCCGGTGCCCGACGACCAGTTGCCGGTGGTGCTGCCCGAAGACTGCGTGCCGGACGGCTCGGGCAATCCGCTCAACAAGCGCGAAGACTTCCTCAACACAAGCTGCCCCTGCTGCGGCAAACCGGCCAAGCGCGAAACCGACACCATGGACACCTTCGTGGATTCGTCCTGGTATTACGCCCGCTACGCCACCCGGTTCGGCGCCGACAAAATGGTCGACGACGAAACCCACTACTGGATGACCGTCGATCAATACGTCGGCGGCATCGAACACGCCATCCTGCACCTGCTCTATTCGCGCTTCTGGACCAAAGCGATGCGCGACCTGGGCCTCGTCACCTACCGCGAGCCCTTCGCCCATCTGCTCACCCAAGGCATGGTGCTCAACAACGCCTTCTTCCACAAACCCGAAGGCGGCGGCAAGAACTACTTCTGGGAAAGCGAACTCGACCTGATCCGCGACGCCAAGGGTCAGATCATCGGCGCCAAGCACAAGTCCGACGGCACCATCCTCGATCACGAGCTGACCACCATGTCCAAGTCGAAGAACAACGGCGTGGACCCGCAGGCGCTCATCAAACAATACGGCGCCGACACCGCGCGCTTCTTCATGATGTTCGCCGCGCCGCCCGAGCAGACACTGGAATGGTCCGACGCCGGCGTCGAGGGCGCCTACCGTTTCCTGCGCCGGGTATGGAGCTTCGGCCACGGCTTCGCCACCGACATCCGCCCGCAGATCGGCGCCCAGCGCACCCTCGCCGGCGCCAAACTGCCGGAAGCCCTGGCCGCCTTCCGCCGTGAAATCCACCTGCTCCTCAAGCAAGCCAACTACGACCTCGGCAAGCAGCAGTTCAACACCGTGGCGTCGGCCACAATGAAGATGCTCAATGCCCTCGAAAAGGCGCCCCGCGAAGGCGCCCTCGCCGCTGAGGTCATCGAGGAATGCTTCGGCATCCTGCTGCGCGTGCTCTCGCCCCTTACCCCGCACATCAGCCACGCCCTGTGGCGCGAACTGGGTTACGGCGACGACATCCTCGCAGCGGCCTGGCCGGAACCCCTCGAAGCCGCGCTGGTCCAGGATGAAGTCGAGCTGATGCTCCAGGTGAATGGCAAGCTGCGTGGCGCCGTGCGCGTGGCCGCCGATGCCCCGAAGGAGGCCATCGAGGCGCTCGCCCTTGCCCACGAAGCCACCGTCAAGTTCCTCGAAGGCCGGCCGGCCAAGAAGGTCGTCGTCGTACCCGGCCGCCTCGTCAACATCGTCGGCTGATCGAACCGGAGGGTTTCCGCCATGCGCAACGCTTTTTGTATCGTGCCCATCGTCCTGCTCGTTTTGGTGGCTGGGTGTGCCAACACACCGGGCGATCGCGCCTTCTACGAAGGCCTGCGCATGGAGAATGCCCGGCGGCAATACGAACCGGGTCGCGACATCAACCGCGACCCGCCGGCTCAAAGCTACGAGGCTTACGAGAAAGAACGCCAGCGCCTCAAGGAGGAACAGTCCAAATGAACCCCACCCGCCTCGCCGGCCGTCGCCGGGCTCTCGTTCTGCTTGGCGGCGCACCGCTGCTGCTGGCCGGTTGCGGCTTCAAGCTGCGCGGCCAGCGCCCGCTGCCCTTCGAATCGATCTATCTGGGCATGTCGCCCTATTCCGAGCTTGCCGCCGCGATCCGGCGCGAAATCCGCGCCAATGGCGGCACCCGCATCGTCGATAAGCCCGAGGACGCCCAGGTCCGGCTCGAAGTTCAGGCCGACATCAAAGACAAGCTCATCCTGGCCCTCAACACCCAGGGTCGAGTGCGCGAATACCAGCTTCGCCAGCGCTTCATCTTCCGGCTGGTAAGCAAGTCCGGACAGGAGATCACGCCTTCGAACGAAATCCTGCTGCGCCGGGATCTGGCCTTCGACGACACCCAGCTCCTCGCCAAGCAGCAGGAAGAAACCCTGCTCTACCGGGACATGCAGAACGATCTCGTGCAGCAACTCATGCGCCGGCTCGCTGCAACCAAAATGCCCGAAGCGCCGCCTGCCGAAGCCTCGCCGGCCCCCGCAAGCAAGCCGTGATCCTGCGTCCCGAGCAACTCGCCGCCCACCTCGACAAACCCCTCGCGCCGCTCTACGTCCTTCACGGCAACGAGCCGCTGCTGGTGCTCGAAGCCGGCGACGCGATCCGCGCCGCAGCCCGCCGGCAGGGCTTTGCCGAACGCGAAGTGCTGGTCGCCGGCCAGGGCTTCCGCTGGAGCGAACTCCAGTCGGTTGCAGGCAACCTTTCGCTGTTCGGCGCCAGCAAGCTGATCGACCTGCGCATCCCCAACGGCAAGCCCGGCCGCGACGGCGGCGAAGCGCTGCAGCGCTACGCCCGCCACCCGGACGACGGCGTCGTCACGCTGATCAGCTTGCCGGAACTCGACTGGGCCACCCGCAAGGCCGCCTGGTTCGTCGCCCTGCTCGAAGCCGGCGTAGGCGTCGAACTCAACGCCCCGGAGCGAGACCGCCTGCCCGACTGGATCGCCCAGCGTCTGGCCCGTCAGCAGCAACGGGCCTCCCAAGACGCCCTGCGCTTCATCGCCGACCACGTGGAAGGCAACCTGCTCGCCGCCCACCAGGAAATCCTCAAGCTCGGCCTGCTTCATCCGCCGGGCGACCTCCCCCTCGACGCCGTGCGCGAAGCGGTGCTCAACGTCGCGCGCTACGACGTGGACAAGCTCCGCTTCGCCCTGCTCGAAGGCGACGCGGCCCGCTGCGCCCGCCTTCTCGAAGGCCTGAAAGGCGAAGGCGAAGCGCCGCCGCTGGTGCTATGGACCCTCGCCAACGAGATCCGCGCCCTCGCCAACCTGCGCCAGGGCATGGACGACGGCCAAGCCTTGCCAAGCCTGCTCAAGGCCGAAAGAATCTTCGACGAGCGCCGCAAACAGGCCATCCAGCGCGCACTCCCGCAGCTCGCCACCGGTACGCTGCGCACCGCCATCTTGCACGCCGCGCGGATTGACCGGATGATTAAGGGTCTTGCCGGTGGCGACGTGTGGGACGAATTCCTCCAGCTGTGCCTGCGCCTCACCCGGAGCGCGGGCCTGCCCCCGGCGCGGCGCTGACGCCGCTCCCGATCCAAAGCGAGACAAGATGGACATCAAGACCTACATGCAGACCGTCGGCCGTCAGGCCCGCGCCGCTTCCCGCGCCGTGGCCGCCGCCTCGACCGACGCCAAGAACAAGGCCCTCCTCGCCATGGCGGCCGAAATCCGTGCCCGCGCACCGATCCTGTCCGCCGCCAACCAGCGCGATCTGGACGAAGCCCGCGCCAACGGCCTGGACCCGGCAATGATCGACCGCCTGACCCTGTCGGCAAAAGGCATCGAATCGATGGCCATCGGCCTCGAGCAGGTTGCCGCGCTACCCGATCCGATCGGCGAAATGACCGACCTCAAGCGCCGCCCTTCCGGCATCACCGTCGGCAAGATGCGCGTGCCGCTGGGCGTCATCGGCATCATCTACGAGGCCCGCCCCAACGTCACCGCCGACGCCGCCGCCCTATGCCTGAAATCCGGTAACGCCGCCATCCTTCGCGGCGGCAAGGAAGCCCTGCACGCCAACCAGGCCATCGCAGACTGCGTGCGCGCCGGCCTCGCCGCTGCCGGCCTGCCCGCGAGCGCCATCCAGATCATCGAAACCACCGACCGAGCCGCCGTCGGCGAACTCATCACCATGCCCGAGTTCGTGGACGTCATCGTTCCCCGTGGCGGCAAAGGCCTGATCGAGCGCATCTCCCGCGATGCCCGGGTGCCCGTCATCAAGCATCTCGACGGCAACTGCCACGTTTACATCGACGAATTCGCCGACCTGACCAAGGCCCTCGCGATCGTCGAAAACGCCAAGACCCAGCGCTACGGCACCTGCAACACCACCGAGTCGCTGCTGGTCGACGCCGCCGTCGCCGCCGCCCAGTTGCCCGCCATCGGCGCCATGCTCGCCGCCAAGGGCATCGAACTGCGCGCCTGCCCGGCGGCGCTGGACATCCTGCACAAGGCCGGCATCGCCGAAACCCAATTGAAGGAAGCCACCGAGTCGGACTGGTCCGAAGAGTTCCTCGCGCCGATCATCTCCGTCAAGATCGTCGCCGGCCTCGACGCCGCCATCGAGCACATCAACCGGTACTCCTCCGGCCACACCGAAGCCATCGTCAGCGAAAACTACACTCACGCCATGCGCTTCCTGCGCGAAGTGGATTCCGCCTCGGTGATGATCAATGCCTCGACCCGCTTCGCCGACGGCTTCGAATACGGCCTCGGCGCGGAGATCGGCATCTCCACCGACAAGATCCACGCCCGCGGCCCGGTCGGCCTCGAAGGTCTCACCAGCCAGAAATGGATCGTTTTCGGCGACGGCCAGGTGCGCGCCTGAAAACCCGATAAAAATCCTCCCGGCCGGAAGTCTTCCCGGCTAAGATTCAAACGCCCGTTCGAATCGAGTGCAAACTCGACGGACGGGCGTTTGCACTTCCAGCCCCACAAAGGAGATCCGCCATGCATCGAAGCCTGCGTCACGCACTGCTAGCCGCCACCCTCGCCGTCGCCCTGCCCGCCATCGCCGCCGAAGTCGCCGGCGTGCACCTGGACGACAAGACCAGCCTTTCCGGCAACGAACTCGTCCTCAACGGCAGCGGCCTGCGCACGCGCTTCATGCTCAAGGTGTACGCCATGGGCCTCTACCTCCCGAGCCGCGCCACCGCCCCCGAAGCCATCGCCGCCACCGCCGGCCCAAAGCGCATTCAAATCGTCACCCTGCGCGAACTCACCGCCGAGCAATTCGCCGACGCCCTCGTCGAAGGCCTCAAAAAGAATCACAGCGAAGCCGATTTCGCCAAGCTGCAGACCCGCAGCGACGATTTCCGCAATACGCTGCTAAGCCTGAAAACCGCAGCCGCCGGCACCCGGATCAACCTCGACTGGTTTCCCGGCAGCGGCACCCGTCTTTCGGTCGGCAACGAAATCCGCGGCAAGGATATTCCCGGCGAAGATTTCTATCGGGGATTGCTGCGAATCTGGCTTGGCGACAAGCCTGTCGATCCCGACCTGAAAAATGCTCTGCTCGGCAAGCACTGACCCCGACGCAAACGACTTTGCCAATAGCCAATTCCCTTGCCGGCGCCCGGCCGCACGCGCAAAATTCCGCCATGCGCACGCCTTCTGCAA
>CALMXT010000059.1 GCA_937871125.1 uncultured Zoogloea sp.
TCGCTGCCCTTCATGCTCACCGAGTTCCGCGAACGCTTCCGCCCCATTGCCGAAGAACTGGAAATGGACTGGAAGATCACCGACTCGGCAGTCAAGAAGCGCGTGGTGCTTCTCGTCTCCAAGCAGGAACACTGCCTCTACGACCTGCTGGCCCGCTGGCAATCGAAGGAACTCGACATCGAGATCCCCTGCGTGATCTCCAACCACGACACCTTCCGCGGCTTCGTCGAGTGGCATGGCATCCCCTTCCATCACGTGCCGGTCACGCCCGACAACAAGGCTCAGGCCTATGCCGAAGTGCAGCGCCTGTTCGAGGAATCCCACGGCGACACGATGGTGCTGGCGCGCTACATGCAAATCCTGTCGCCGGAGTTGTGCGCCGCCCATCCGGGCAAGATCCTCAACATCCACCACAGCTTCCTGCCCAGCTTCGTCGGCGCCAAGCCTTACCACCAGGCCTACGAGCGCGGCGTCAAGCTGATCGGCGCCACCTGCCACTACGTCACCGAGCATCTCGACCAAGGCCCGATCATCGAGCAGGACGTGATCCGCATCGACCACTCGGATTCGGTCGAAGACATGGTGCGTTACGGCAAGGACATCGAGAAGGCCGTCCTCGCCCGCGGCCTGCGCTTCCACCTGGAAGACCGGGTGCTGGTGCATGGCAACAAGACGGTGGTGTTCCGCTAAAAATCCCGATCCGCCGTCCCGCCCAACAAAAAGCCGGCTGCGAGCCGGCTTTTTGTTGGGTGCAAACGCCGCCGCTACAGCATCAGCATGCCGGCGCTCCAGTCCATCTTGCGCTCGGCCACCGCCTCCCGCGGAAAAGTCGCGAGAAAGGCCACGCGGCGGGAGGCGCCGGGTGTGGCGGTGGAGAATTCAAGCAGCCGCACCTCGGCCGCATCCGCGCGCTCGGGCGGCACAACGACGTTCATCGCGTCGAGATAAAGCGCCAGCGGCTCGGCGTGGATGACGGAATCCGCGCTTTCGAGGGTGCGGATGACCCCCGCCAGCGTGGCTTCCAGGCCCGTGCCGGCGGCTTCGAGGCGATGGAGTTCCGCCGCGTTGGCGTCGAGCTGGCCTCGCAGGCGCTCGATGTCGCGACCGTGGTAAGTGCCGCATTCCAGCGCATCGAGGCCGGCGCGGCTTTGCTCCATGAGCTGCAGACGGCCGGCCAGCAAACGCTGGGCAAAGGCGAGGCGGTCGCCCTGCTGCTGCCGCGCGGTGTTCTCGCGCAGGGCGGCGAGCACCAGGCCTTCAAGGACGATGTCGGCGACGCGCTGCCGCAGCGCCTCTTCGGTGGCGGCGAAGCCGAACATGCGGAAGTGCCGGAAGCTGACGGTTTTCTGCTCCACGTCCTGACGCAGGATTTCACCGTCGAGGGCCGGTCCGAGCACGGTCTGCTCGCTGCGCGTCGCGGCAATGACGCAGCACACCCGATCCAGCGACGCGCCGGTCGGCGAGGCGAGAAAATCCTGCAGGTCGGTGCTGGCGGATAGCGCCGAGGCGAGGTCGGCCGGGCGGACGAAGAAAGCGCGCAACACCGGGCTTTGGGCCCATGCCTGGGGCGTCGTTTCGACACCGGGCGGCAGACTGGCGGCAACCCGGTCGGCGTATTCGAGGGCATGGGAAACCGCCGGACAAAGGCGCTCGTGGGCGCCGCCGATGAGCCCGAGACGCGGATCGACGGCATCGATGACCCGCGCAACGGCTTCGGCACGCCTTTCGTTGCCGGCGCAAAGCGCGCGGCCGGAGCCGAGCAGCCAGTCGAAAAAGCCCATCGGACCGCCCGTCAGGCCTTTTTGACGAATTCGGACTTCAACTGCATGGCGCCGAAGCCGTCGATCTTGCAGTCGATGTCGTGGTCGCCCTCGACGAGGCGGATGTTCTTGACCTTGGTGCCGACCTTGACCACCGACGACGAGCCCTTGACCTTCAGATCCTTGATGACGGTGACGCTGTCGCCGTCCTGGAGGACGTTGCCGTTGGCGTCGCGCACGACTTTCTTCTCTTCGGCGGCCGCGACCTTCGGCCACTCGTGGGCGCATTCGGGACAGACGTAGTTGTCGCCGTCTTCATAGGTGTATTCGGACGAACACTGGGGACATTTGGGCAAACTCATGCGGGCTCCTGGGTGGCACTGGCGGCCCGCTTCTGCAACAGCAGACCGCATTCGAGGTGGTGGGTGTAGGGAAACTGGTCGAAGGCCGCGGCGGCGGCGATGCGATGGGTGGCGTAGAGCGCGGCAACGTTTTCCTGCAGCGTCTGGGGGTTGCAGGAGATATACAGAATGTTGTCGAAACCGCGGGCCAGCTCGACGGTGAGCGGGTCCAGCCCGCTGCGCGGCGGATCGACGAACAGCGTCGTGAAGGCGTAGGCGGACAGATCGACGTGCCGCATGCGCCGGTAGTCGCGGCCGCCGGCGAGGGCGTCGCTGATCTCGTCGCTGGACATGCGCACCATCGTCACATTGTCGATGGCATTGGCCTCGAGGCTGAATTCGGCGGCGGCCACCGAAGGCTTGCTGACCTCGGTGGCCAGCACGCGCCCGAACTGGGGTGCCAGCGCAACGGTGAAATTGCCGTTGCCGCAGTAAAGCTCCAGCAGGTCGCCGCCGATGCCGGCCGCCCGGGCGCAGGCCCAGCCGAGCATCTGGCGATTCATCTCGCCGTTGGGCTGGCTGAAGCTGTTTTCGATCTGTTTGTAGCGCAGACGCCGGCCGTTCAGTTCGAACTCTTCGAGCAGCCAGTCGCGGCCGAGCACGATCTTCTGCTTGCGGCTGCGCCCGATCAGCTGCACGCCCAGATCGGCGGCCAGCAGTGCGGCATCGGCCTCCCAGGCGGCGTCGAGGGCGCGGTGGTAGATCAGGGTGATCATCAATTCGCCGCTGAGCGTGGCGAGAAAATCCACCTGGAAAAGCTTGCGCTTGAGCGCTTCGCTGGCCATCAGGCGCTCGCGCAGTCGCGGCATCGCGGCGGCTATCGGCGCCGCGGCGGGCGGAAAGTCGTCGATGACGATGGCCCGCTTCGGGTCGGCCGGATCGAACATCGCGTAATCGATACGCGCCCCGTCGTGCCACATGCGGAACTCGGCGCGCAGGCGGTAAGCCCGTGTCGCCGACTCGCAGACGGAGGGCTCGGGCAGCTCGAAAGGAGCGAAATCGTGCTTGAAGCGGGCAAGCTTTTCGGCGAGCTGAGCGGGGTAGTCGGCGGGATCGAAACTGGGCAGTGACATGCGTCGGACGAAGAGTGCCGTAGGCGAAGGGGGCGAATATACGCTTGTCGGCCGATTCAAAAAACAACGGGCGCCGCGGCGCCCGTTGTTGGCTGGCAGAAATCTCTACCGATCTTACTGGTGATAGGCGCTTTCGCCGTGAGCGGTGATGTCGAGACCTTCCCGCTCTTCGTCTTCCGGAACCCGCAGGCCGATGAACATATCCACCAGCTTGTAGGCGATGAAGGCAACCACGGCCGACCACAGGATGGTCACACCGACCGCGGTAGCCTGGACGACGACCTGATCGGCGATCGAGTAGCCATCGACAACCTTGTTGGCCACGTAATCCCAGACACCGGAGCCGCCAAGGCTGGGCGATGCGAACACACCGGTCAGGATCGCCCCCATGATGCCGCCGACGCCATGCACGCCGAACACGTCGAGGGAGTCATCGGCGCCGAGCATGCGCTTGAGACCATTGACGCCCCACAGACACACCACACCGGCCAACAGACCCATCACAACCGCACCGCCCACGCCGACAAAACCGGCTGCCGGGGTGATCGCCACCAGACCGGCCACCGCACCGGACGCGGCGCCGAGGCCGGACGGCTTGCCCTTGACGAGCCATTCGGCCAGCAGCCAGGAGGTCGCCGCGGCGGCCGTGGCCACCCAGGTATTCACGAAGGCCAGGGCGGCAACGCCGTTGGCTTCGAGGGCGGAACCGGCGTTGAAGCCGAACCAGCCCACCCACAGCAGGGAGGCGCCGACGATGGTCAGGGTCAGGCTGTGCGGCGCGAAGGACTCGCGACCGAAGCCAACCCGCTTGCCGACCAGGAAGGCACCGACCAGACCGGCGACGGCGGCGTTGATGTGCACCACGGTACCGCCGGCGAAGTCGAGCGCGCCCTTCTGGAACAGGAAGCCAGCCGTCGCGTTGGCGGCGTCGGCCGCGGCAGCGGAGGTGTAGGCATCCGGACCGGCCCAATACCAGACCATGTGCGCGACCGGCAGGTAGCTGAAGGTGAACCAGATCACCGAGAACAGCAGCACCGCCGAGAACTTGATGCGCTCGGCGAAGGCGCCGAGGATCAGGGCCACGGTGATCGCCGCGAAGGCGCCCTGGAAGGCCACGTAGATGAACTCGGAGATGACCACGCCCTTGGTGAAGGTGGCCGCCACAGAATCCGGCGTAATCCCCTTCAGAATGAGCTTGTCGAGACTACCGAAGAAGGCACCCCCTTCGGTAAACGCGATCGAGTAGCCGTAGATCACCCACAGCACGCTGATCAGCGAGAACACCGAGAAGACCTGCAGGAGCACCGACAGCATGTTCTTGGCGCGCACCAGACCGCCGTAGAACAGTGCCAGACCGGGGATGGACATCAGAATCACGAAGGCAGTGGACACCAGCAACCAGGCGTTGTCGCCCTTGTTGGGCACCGCAGCCGGCGCCGGAGCCGCTTCGGCCGGCTTGGCCTCGGCAGCCACGGCGGCAGCAGCTGCCGGCGCGGCGGCGGGAGCCTCGGCCTTGACCTCGGCAGGTGCCGTGACGGCGGGCGCAGCGGCGGCAGGCGCCTCCGGCTTTTCGTCGGCCAGCGCGCTGCCCGCAAAACCGACCGCCAGAGTGGTCAGCAGAGCTGCGAATAGCTTTCTCATGATTGAACGCTCCTTTACAGCGCGTCGGTACCGGACTCACCGGTACGGATGCGGATGGCTTGTTCGAGGTCGAATACGAAGATCTTGCCGTCGCCGATCTTGCCGGTGCTGGCCGATTTTTCGATGGCTTCGATGACCTGATCGAGGATTTCGTCCTGCACGGCGGCTTCGATCTTCACCTTGGGCAGAAAATCGACGACGTATTCGGCGCCGCGATACAGCTCGGTATGGCCCTTTTGACGGCCGAAACCCTTGACCTCGGTAACCGTGATTCCCTGCACGCCGATAGCGGACAGCGCTTCGCGGACTTCGTCGAGCTTGAAGGGCTTGATGATGGCAGTAACGAGTTTCATGGCTTTGTCCTCCGCGGAACGGCCCGTAAGCCGCCCCGGACGATTGGGTGAATTAGAAGCTGCGGGTCACGGACACCAGAACCCGACCCTTGCCCATGTCCTTGTCGGAGGTCGCGTTGGTGTACCAGTACTCATTGGCGTTGGTCGTGATGTAGCTCAGGCCGGCGACATAGCCGTTGAAGTCCTTGGTCACGCCGACCTTCCAGTCGGTGTAGGACGCGCCGCCGGAGGTCGAGCCGTTAACCTTCTGACGGCCCACGTGGCCGATCAGGTTGAGGCCCGGCATCAGCTCGTAGTTGGCGGTCAGGTCCAGGTAGCCGGAGTTCTTCGAACCCACCCAACCGAACAGGTCGGAGAAGGAGTGGGAATACTTCAGGGTCAGGAAGGTCCAGCTGCCGGCCACATAGCCTTCGAGCGTATTCGGGTTGTTGAAGCCCACCGGGTAGCTGCCCGGGTAGTAGTACTGCAGCAGACCCACGTCGTAACCGAAGTCGCCGATCGTGTTCTTGTAGCCGCCGTAGAAGTCCATTTCGATGCTGTTGCTGATCTTGCCCACGGCAGGCGCCATGTCCGACAGCCACGACACGTTCGAAGCCCAGGTGCCGACATACAGGCCGCTCGAATGCGCGTAGTCGAAACCGCCCTGGATGGCCGGCTTGCGGTTGGTCTGGCCGATGCCGCGGTAGATGTACTCGGAAGCCAGCGTCACGTTGCTGGTTACGGTGTGCTCCGGCGCGGGCGCGGCGTCCGCGGCACGGGCAAGTTGCGGCAGGGCGACACTGGCGGCAAGCAGGGCGGATGCGATAACAGTCTTGCGCATGATGGAATTCTCCTGATAGTCAAAGTCGGTGAGTCTGATCTAGCAATCCACGTGCCAATTTTAAAAAACCTTGCACTTCATGGAACTATGACGTCCATTCGACCTCTATTGCGGCGCAAAAAATATTTTACATGCACCATGTTGGACTTATGCACCATTTAAGGGCGCGCTTTTGGTGCGTGGCCGCCGACGGCCGAGGCACGGCGGCGGTGCTACACTCGGAGCCATCCCGATCCATTTTTCCCAGTGAGGAACACCGCCATGGCCAATCCCAAAATCCTCGATGAAATCGGTTCGAAAGTTTCCGAGCTTCTAGCCAACAGTCCTGCCAAAGACCTTGAAAAGAACGCCCGCGCGCTGCTCGCCAGCGGCTTTTCCAAGCTCGACCTGGTCACCCGCGAAGAATTCGAAGTCCAACGGGAAGTGCTGACCCGCACCCGCGAGCAGCTCGCCGAACTCGAACACCGCGTCGCCCGCCTGGAAGCCGAACTGGCGGGCCGGGCGCCGGCCAACGACTGAGGCGCCGCGCATTCTTCGCCGTCCGAACCGGGGGCGCTGCGGCGCCCTCTTTTTTTGCCCCCCCTCCCCCGCCGGAGCCCCCATGCAACGCTGCCTCGCCCTCGCCCTGCCGCTCATCCTCGCCACGCCCGCCTTTGCCGAGCCGGTGGCTTACACCATCGACGCCAACCACACCTACCCCTATTTCGAAGTGGATCACCTGGGCCTGACGACCCAGCGCGGCCGCTTCAACAAGACTGGCGGCCGCATCGTGCTCGATACCGCGGCCCGTCAGGGCTCCGTGGAAGTGAGCATCGACGCCGCATCCATCGACATGGGCTTTGCCCGCTGGAACGACAACATGCGCGGCGAGAACTACTTCAACACCGCCACCTACCCGAGCATCGTCTTCAAGGCCGAGCGCCTGGTTTTCGACGGCGACAAGCCGGTGGCCGCCGAAGGCAGCCTGACCCTGCTCGGCGTGACCCGGCCGCTCACCCTCACGATCAGACGCCTGCACTGCGCCCCTCACCCGCTCAACAAACGCGAAACCTGCGGCGCCGACATCCTCGCCACGCTCAAACGTTCGGACTTCGGCATGACCAAATACATCCCCTCGGTGGGCGACGAAGTGCGGCTGTCGATCGCCGTGGAAGCCTACCGGGAGTGAGCCCGCAACCTGCAGCGGGGTCCTAAGCCGATCCAGCAATCCTGCCGCCACGCCAAACCGGACCCGCCGACATGCCGCTCCGCCCCGTCGCCCTTACCCTCGCGCTGACTGCCAGCCTTGGCCTCGCCGGCTGCGCCGGGATCGGGCCGCAAAGCCTCGACGACACCCGCCTGCAATACAACGAAGTCATCAAACGCACCACCGAGGAGCAGCTTCTCCTCAACATCGTGCGGCTGCGCTACACCGACACCCCGAGCAGCCTCGCCGTGTCGGCCATCGCCGCCCAGTTCGAGCGCAGCCAGAGCGTCGGACTCGCGCCCTTCTTCACCGCCGTCGGCGGCGACGTCGCGCGCAACAGCTACACCGCCGTGCTGCCCCAGGCCCAGCTCATGGGCGCCGACCGCCCGACCTTCAGCCTCACCCCCCTCGACGACCAGGAATTCACCCGCAAGCTGTTCACCCCGCTGCCGCTCGACGGCGTGATCTACCTCGCCAAAACCACCTGGCCGATTTCCAAGGTCTTCCGGCTCTACCTCGAAAACCTCAACTGGGTGCCCAACGCCCAGTCCGCCAGCGGCCCCACACCGCGTCAGGCACCGCCGGTCGGCGAGTTCCTGCGCGGCGTCCAGGCCCTGCAGACGCTGCAGGACCGGGGCGCCATCGTCTTCGGCGTGGCCGAGCGGGAAGAACAGGTCGGCGGCACCCTGCCCGCCGGCGCGGTATCGGCTGCCGACCTGATCGAAGCCACCAAGAACGGCCTCGAATACCGTCCCGACGGCAAACGCGGCTGGCGCCTGATCCGCAAGCTCGCTTACCCGGTGCTGCGCCTCGACCCGGACGAACTCGCCTCGCCCGAAATGCGCCGCTTCGAGGAAGTCTTCCACCTGCGCCCCGGCGCCACCGAGCTGCAGATCACCCAGGAAGCGCTGATCCCCTTCCGCTCCACCCTGCCGAAGGACGGCGTGACCAACCTCGACCTCGAGACCCGCTCCCTGCTCCAGGCGCTCTATTACGTCAGCCACGGCGTCGAAGTGCCGGCCGAGCACCGCGCCCGCGGTCTGGTCACCGTCACCCGCAACGCCGACGGCGGCGAGTTCGACTGGCAGGAAGTCATGCGCGATCTCTTCCGCGTGCGCACCGCCGCCGAGCGCCCCGCCCGCGCCCACGTCGCGGTGCGCTACAAGGGTCAGTGGTTCTATGTGGACGAAACCGACCAGGACACCAAATCCACCTTCTCGCTGCTGGTCGAACTGTCGCGCCTCGAACTCAGCGGCAAAACCGGCCCCGGCCCCCAGCTCACCCTGCCCGTGGGGCGCTGAGCCGGCACCCCGCCCGCACCTGTAGATATCCACAGCCCGAACAGGCTACACTCCGCTTTTTTATGCGGAATTCATCATGAGCCTGGCCGTTCTGAAGAGCCGCGCCCTGGTCGGCCTGCTGGCCCCGGAAGTGTGCGTCGAAGTGCATCTGGCCAACGGACTGCCGGCCTTCACCCTGGTCGGGCTGCCCGACGTGGAGGTCCGCGAGGCCCGCGACCGGGTTCGCGCCGCACTGCAAACCGGTCAGTTCGAATTCCCCCAGCGGCGCATCACCGTCAACCTCGCCCCGGCCGATCTGCCCAAGGAAGGCGGCTGCTTCGACCTGCCCATCGCCCTCGGCATTCTCGCGGCCTCCGGGCAAATCCCCGCCGACAAGCTCGGCGCCTTCGAATTCGCCGGCGAACTCTCGCTCACCGGCGAACTGCGTCCGGTGCGCGGCGCCCTCGCCCTGGCCCGTCAGGCGGCCAGCAGCGGACGCACGCTGATCCTGCCCGCCGCCAACGCCGCCGAAGCCGCGCTGGTCACCGGCGTCGCGATCCTGCCGGCAACCAGCCTGCTCGCGGTCGTCGCCCACCTGTGCGGCCACACCGTCATCGCACCCTATGTCGCCGCCGCGCCGGACAGCTCGCCGGTCTATCCCGATCTGGCCGACGTCAAAGGTCAGGCCCACGCCCGCCGGGCGCTGGAGGTGGCCGCCAGCGGGCAGCATTCATTGCTGTTCTACGGCCCGCCCGGCACCGGCAAATCCATGCTTGCCCAACGTCTGCCCGGCCTGCTGCCGCCGATGAACGACGACGAAGCCCTGGAAAGCGCCGCCGTGCATTCCATCGAAGGCGGCTTCCGGCCCGAGCGCTGGAAAATCCGCCCGATCCGCTCGCCGCATCACTCGGCCTCCACCGCCGCCCTGGTCGGCGGGGGCAGCACCCCGCGCCCCGGCGAGATCAGCCTCGCCCACCACGGCGTCTTGTTTCTGGACGAATTGCCCGAGTTCGACCGGCGCGTCCTCGAAGCCCTGCGCGAACCCCTCGAAACCGGCCACATCACCATTTCCCGCGCGGCCCGGCGGGCCGAATTCCCGGCCCGCTTCCAACTCGTTGCCGCGATGAACCCCTGCCCCTGCGGCTACCACGGCCACCCGGACGGGCGCTGCCGCTGCACCCCGGACCAGATCGCCCGCTATCGGGGCAAGCTCTCCGGGCCGCTCCTCGATCGCATCGACCTGCTCCTCGAAGTGCCGGCGCTGCCGGTCGGCGATCTGCAGTCGGCCGCCGCCGGCGAGCCGTCCGCGCCGGTGCGCGAGCGGGTCGCGCAAAGCTGGGCGATCCAGCTCGCCCGTCAGGGCAAACCCAACGCCCGGCTGGTCGGCGCCGAAATCGAACGGTGGTGCCAACCCGACTCCAGCGGCGCCAAGCTGCTTGCCACCGCCATCGAACGCCTGCGCCTGTCCGCCCGCGGTTACCATCGCATCCTGAAGGTCGCGCGTACAATCGCCGACATGAACGCGGCCGATACTGTCGGCGCCGCCCACGTGGCGGAGGCCATTCAAAGCCGCCGCGGCCTCACCGAATTCGTTTGATTCCTGCAGGAGCTTTTTCAAGTGGCACCCACTCTTCCCGCCGGCGCTCCCCGCGCCAAAAACTGGTCCCTATGGCTTGTCGGCTTCCTTGTCGTGGCCTGCGCCCTTTTCGCCGGCTACACCTGGCTGGTCCTCAACTGGAGTTATTCGTCGGGCGAACGCGCCGGCTACGTGCAGAAGTTTTCCCAGAAAGGCTGGCTGTGCAAGACCTGGGAAGGCGAGCTGGCGATTGTCGCGATTCCGGGCAGCCTGCCGGAAATCTTCGCCTTCACGGTGCGCGACGACAAGGTTGCCGCCGAGATCAACGCCGTGATGGGCAAGCGCGTCGCCATCAGCTACGAGCAGCACGTCGGCGTGCCGTCCACCTGCTTCGGCGAAACCGGCTACTACGTCAGCAAGGTCCAGTCCGTCGAGTAGGAACCCCGTCCCGCCCGGCGTGTCGAAGGCCGACACGCCGCCATCGAAAGCCCTCATGCCCTACATCCAACTGGCGGCGCTGCTCGCAGCACTCGCCACCGTCGGTCCGTTCTCGATCGACACCTACCTGCCGGCCCTCCACGCCATCGGTGCCGACCTCAGCGCCAGCACCGTCCAGACCCAGCAAACCCTCACCGCCTACATGCTGCCGATGGCCGTGATGGTGCTGTGGCACGGCGCCCTCTCCGACGCCTTCGGACGCAAGCGGGTGATCGTCGTCTCGATGCTGCTGTTTACGCTGGCCTCGCTGGTGTGCGTGTTTGCCGGCAGCATCGAAACGCTGCTGGTCGGCCGCGCGCTGCAGGGCATCAGCGCCGGGGCCGGCATGGTGGTGGGCCGCGCCGTGGTGCGCGATCTTTACCACGGCCCAGCGGCCCAACGCCTGATGAGCCATGTCAGCATGGCCTTCGCCCTCGGGCCGGCGATCGCTCCCATTCTCGGCGGCTGGATCTTCAGCGTCTTCGGCTGGCGCGCGGTGTTCGTCTTTCTGGCCCTGCTCGGCCTCGTCCTCGCCGCGCTCACCGCCGGCAAGCTGCCCGAGACCCATCCGCCCGAAGCCCGTCATCCGCTCCATCCGGGCCCATTGGCCCGCCGTTACCGGGAAGTGTTCACCACGCCGGGCTTTCTGCTGCTGACTTTCGCGGTCAGCCTCAATTTCAACGGCTTCTTTGTTTATGTGCTGTCGGCGCCGGTTTTCCTGATGCACCACCTGGGCCTGCCGGAAACCGGTTTCGGCTGGTTCTTCATCCCCACCGTGAGCGGCATGATGGCCGGCTCGGCCACCTCGGCCCGCCTCGCCGGACGGCTCTCGCCGCCGCGCACCATCGCGCTCGGCATCGGCCTGATGCTGTGTGCCGCGGCGGCCAACCTTGCCGTCGCCCACCTCATGACACCCGGCCTGCCCCAGTCGGTGCTGCCGATCATGCTCTACACCTTCGGCATGGCCATCTCGATGCCCAGCCTGACCCTGCTCGCCCTCGACTACTTCCCCACCCACCGCGGGCTCGCCTCCAGCTGCCAGAGTTTTCTGCAGATGCTGTTCAGCTCGCTGACCGCCGGGATCGTGGCGCCGGCGCTCTGGGATTCGGTCGGCAAGCTTGCCGCCGGCATGGCCGGCAACCTGCTGGCCGGGCTGGCCTGCTTCGGCCTATGGTGGGCGCTCTATCACCGGACGAGGAGCCTCACCGCATGAACTGGCTGGAAAGCATCGATCTCTACTGCGAACGCACCGGCCCGGAGCTGTGGTCCGAGCCGCTCAACGCCCTGAGCAATCTCGCCTTCATCGCGGTGGCCGTGGCCCTGTGGCGTCGGGCCGGGCCGCAGGCCGCGGGCGACATCCGTCTGCTCGACGCGCTGATCGCCGCCGTGGGCCTCGGCAGTCTGGTCTTCCACACCGTGGCGACGCGCTGGGCGGCGGTGCTCGACATCGGCTTCATCGCGATCTTCGTGCTGGTCTACCACCAGCGCTTCCAGGTGCGCCTGCTTGGCCGCAGCCAAGCTGCCGCGTGGGGCGGCGTCGGCCTCTTCGTGGTTCTGGCGGCGGGCTTCGTCGCGGCGACCAAACTATGGGTGACGCTGCCGCTCAACGGCTCGGAGATCTACCTGCCGCCCTTCGCCCTGCTGCTGCTCTGCGCCTGGCAGGCCCGCGCACGGGCGCCCCAGGCCGCCCGCTGGCTCAATCTGGCCGGCGCCCTGCTGATCGTCAGCCTCGTCTGCCGGGCCGTCGATCAGGCACTCTGCCCGGTGTGGCCCCTCGGCACCCACCTCGGCTGGCATCTGGTGAATGCCGCCATGCTCTACTGCTGCATGCGCGGCTTGCTGGCCGTTCCGGCCGCGCGGACGGTCGCGGCCGGCCGGCCTTAAACAAGCCGACCGCCGGTGCCCGGGCGATAGCGGATCGGGATGGCGGTTTCATCCTCCGCGCCATGAACAAAGGGCGCCCACCGGGACGCCCTTTGTTGTCTGAGGCTCAGCTGAAGCTGTCGGCGAAGAGGTTTTTCGCCCAGCCGAACATGTCTTCGTAATGTCCGCTGGTCGGGGTCGGCGCCTCGGCGAGGGTGTTGGGCACCGGCTTCATCAGCCCGCTGGCGGCGTCGTAGCCGAACACCACCGTCAGCCACGAAGCGGTCTTCGAGGTGATCGGGCTGTAGCACGCCGAATTGGTCATCGGCGCCGGGTCCGGCGCCTCGCCGGCAAAATAGCGCACCAGCGCGTCGGCGCAGACCTTGGCCTGGGCGTTGGCCATGTGGCCGGATTTCGGCTGGCCGGTGCCTTGGGAGTCGCCGATCACATGTACGTTGGGCACCAGCGTGGATTCGTAGCTGAGCGGATTGACCGACGCCCAGCGGGCGCCCGGCGCGCTGCCCAACAGGCCCGCGGCCGCCACCAGCTTGCCGGCCTTCTGGCGCGGAATGATGTTGGCGGCATCGGCGCGGATCGGCCCCCAGTTGGTGTTGATCGTCTTGTTGGCCCAATCGACCGACGTCACTTCGGTGCTCGGGTGATATTCGATCACCCCGGCGTAGGTGGTGCTGAAGGCGGTGTGGAAGGTATGCGCCTCGGCCACCACGTCGGGATTGGCGTCCAGCACGATGACCTTGCCGGCCCGGCGGTTGCGCAGCAGGCTGTCGGCCAGCAGGCAGGCCCGCTCATAGGGCCCCGGCGGACAGCGGTAGGGCGCGAGCGGAATCGACATCACGAAGCTGCCACCGGACGGCACGGCCTGGAGCTGCGCCTTGAGCGCCAGCGTCTGCGGGCCGGCCTGCCAGGCGTGGGGCAGCACCGCGCTATCGAGGCCGGGCACGGCGTCGAAATCGATTCCCGGCGCCAGCACCAGTTTGTCGTAGGCGATCTGGCTGCCGTTCTGGGTGCTCACCTTGCGGCCAACCGGATCGATCGCAACGGCCCGGTCGGCGACGATGTTCACGCCGTATTTGGTGCGCAGGTTGTCGTAGCGGAGGGTGATGTCGGTCATGCCCAGCGCGCCGGTCATCACCAGATTGCTCAGAATGCAGGAGACGTGGTTCGGATTGGGCTCGATCAGCGTCACCTGGATTTTCGGGTTCCACAGGCGGACGTACTTGGCGACGGTGGCACCGGCGAAGCCGCCGCCGATCACCACGACCCGCGGCGCAGCGGTCTGGGCGCGCAGGGGCGAGGACATCGCGCCGGCGGCAAGGATGGCACCGGAAGCCTGCAGCAGCTTGCGACGATTGTGCGAAAACATGGCGAATCCCTTCGAATCTGTCGCGCTCAGTCGTCGTGCGACTTGCGGCGGGTGGCGGTGGTCGAGGTCGTGCCGGCAGTGGAGCCGACGCTCGTCGTCGCGGACGTGGTGGAAGTGCTGGCGGTAGTCCGCCCGCCGGTGGCGAAATAGCGGGCGATCAGACGGATCTGGGCGTCGCTGTAGCCGGCGGCCTGACGGTGCATGATCTCGTCGGGCTTGATGCTGGCCTTCATCTTGATCAGTTCGCCGTAGATTTCGCTTTCGCTCTCGCCGGCCAGCTTTTCCATGCCGGCCACCGCCTGTCCGTTGGTGCCGTGGCACTGGGCGCATTGGGATGCCAGCAGGCGCCCGGCCGGCGGCGCCCCGTGGGCAGCCGCGGCGGCCAGCGCCAGCGCCAGCACGGCGACGCGGCCCAGGTGTTTGGGGTGTGCTTTCATGACCTCTCCTCCTCTCGGCGCCCGCGGCGGCGGGCGCACCGAAACTAGTCTTCGAAATGAATCCTGGTGGCGATCACGGCGCCGGCCTGGGCATCGAAGTAGCCTTTCAGCTCGATCCTTCGCCCGTTGGCCAGGCTGGCCCGACTGCCGCTCTCGAAACTCACCGGACCGCTGGCGTCGATCAACTGGCCGCGCAGGCGGAAGCGCTGGGTCGCGACATCGAAATCGGTGATCGCCGCGGTGATCTCGAACTCCTCGGCGTCCGGCGCGTCCTCGTCGGCCGCCTCGACCTCCTTGGCGACCAGGATGCCGGCGCGTCCGCGGCCCTCCACCTTGACCCGCCAGCCGAGCGCCGGCGTGCCGGCAATGCTGGCCGCGCTGGCATCCACCGTCACACCGTCGACCACGAAGGAGGTGGGCGAGGCGAGCGCGGAGATGTCGCCTTCGATCTTGATCTCGCCATCGGCCAGCGCCACCCGCGGCGCGCTGCCGAGCGAATCCACCGCCCACAGGCCGCCGGACGGCAGCCGGGTGGACGAGGCGCGCACGATCAGCCCGTTGGCCAAGGCCGGCATTCCGGCTGCCGGCACGCCGCTGTAGTCGATCCGCACGCCCGCTACCGTGAAGCGGCGGTTGGCCGCATCGAGCGCCTCGACCGCGCCGCGCAGCTTGAAGCGGTTGGCGAGCGGATCGGGCTCGATGCGGGTGGCGGTGTAGGCGCCGTCGGCGGCGTTGTATAAGCCGTAGACCTCCACCCGATCGCCCACCTTCAGCGCCGCGAGCCCGGCCAGACGGTCGTCGAACACGGTGGCCGCCTTGATGCTGACGGTGGCGCCGAGCACCGTGAAGCGCCCCCCGGCAAAATCGACCGACTCCACCGGACCGACGATCTCGCTGCCGTAGCGGATGCCCGTGGCCACCCCGGTGCCGGCCACGAAGTCGGCGCTGCCGCTGACCGCGCCGACCATGCCCAGCTTCAGGTCGGCCCGCGTCCGGGCGTTGCCGTCCTCGTCGGTGACGGTGGCGGCGCTGTCGTCGTAGCGCACGCCGGAGATGATCACCGAGCCGAAGCCGGAAATCGGTCCGACCCCGACGGTGCTCGACACCGTACCGGTGCCGCCGGTGCCCACGCCGGCCAGATCGCCCCCACCGCCGCCGCCACACGCGGCGAGCACACAGGCCAGGACGACGCCGACGGACCAGCCGGCCAGCGTGCGCCCCAGGGCGCGGCGAAACTTCGGATTCATGGCTGCACTCACTTCTTGGATTCCGTTTGATCGGGGGAAGACGACGGCGCCATGTCCGTCGCGTAGCTGTAAAGACCGATGCGCAGGCGCCGGTCCTGCGGGCGGCCGGCCTTGCGGTCGTCCTCGATGAGGCCTTCGAGCAGCGGCACCGCCGCGTTCATCAAGCCCTTCCACTGGGTCAGCACGAACTGGCGCACCGCCGTCACCGACTGCCCGGAGAGCTCATCGGCAAACACCGCCTGCTCGAAATGGGGCGGCGCCGACGCCAGCACGTTGCTGACCGCCGCCGCCAGGTGATCGCCCACGTTGTCGCCGAGAAAACCCAGCATCGACGCCTGAGCGTCGCTCGGCACGAAGGCGTTGCTCATCAGGCTCACCGTGTCGGTGGCCTCGTCGAAGCGGGCGATGCCCAGACGGCACATTTCGTCGAGCAGGCTGCGCGGATGCACGTCGCGGGTCACCGACTGGGCCAGGCTCTCGAAGCTCGGCTCGCCCTCGACCCGCGGCACCCGCGGCAGCGGCTTTGGGCTGCCAGGCGCATCGCTCCAGGTGGAATCGGTCATCCAGCGGGTAAACAGCTCGCTGGCCGGCGACGGGCGGACAGGGCGGACCGCGCGCTGCTGGCGCGTCAGGCGCGTCACTTCGCGCCGGTTGAGACCGGTGGCCACGCTGAGACGGCTGACCATCCGCGAGGGCGCCTGCACCGGCTGCGCCTTGAGAGCCTCGTCCACAAATGCCTCCTTCAACATTTCCTCCACCGCCCCGCACGGCACGCCCTGCGCCAGCGCCAGCCGGGCAATCGGACCCAGCAATGCCCGCATGGCATCGGCCAGCGCCGGATCGACCGTCGAGCGATCGACCGGCATCGGATCGCCCCCGACAGGCTCGGCCTGACTTCCGGGACGCGTGCTCATGAATTGACCTTAACCGACATGACTGATCCAAAGTATAAATGTGCAATTTGCACATTTCAAGACAATTTCATCGTTTGCTTATAAACGCCCACGCAAAGCCGCCCCGAACCAAAATGCAACGGGGCGCCGAAGCGCCCCGCCGGATTCCGGGCAGAAAGCGCAGAGCTATGCCGCGCCCAACTCCCGCTCCGCCCAGAACAGCGCGGTGATCGTCTTGGCATCGGTGATGCGCCCGTCGAACACCGCCTCCCGCGCCTCGGCCAGCGACATCCGGACGATCTCCAGAAACTCGCCGTCGTCCAGCGCGTCACCCACGTGGGTCAGGCCGGTGGCGAGAAAGATCTCGATGCGCTCGTTCGAATAGCCGATGCACGGGTGCATCGTGCCCAGGTGACGCCAGTGGCTGCCGGCGAATCCGGTTTCCTCCTGCAGCTCGCGCCGCGCGCAAGCCTGGATGTCTTCGCCCGCGTCGAGCTTGCCGGCCGGCAGTTCGAGAAAGGCGCGGCCCAGGGGATAGCGGAACTGACGCTCGAAGATCAGCATTCCGTCGGCGCACACCGGAATCACCACCACCGCGCCGGGATGTTTGATGTACTCGCGCACGCCGGGCTTGCCGTCCGGCAGGCGCACTTCGTCGCGAAAAACCTGGAGCATGCGCCCCTGAAAAACCTGTTCCGAGGACAACTGCTGTTCATGCAAGGGGTCGTTCATGCCGTGCTCCGGGCCAATGCGAAAGGGCGAAGGATCGCATTTCACCCCGCCGCCTGACCAGCGCTTTGCGCGCCGGCGGACGCGCGCTTCGGCATAATCCCGGCACCGTGCCCCACGCTCCCCACCGACTTCGCGACCACCTGCTCGACCCGAGCGGCGGACTCGTCTATCACCTGCGCGCCGCCCGCCATCGCCACCGCCTGTGGGCGCCCTTTCACGCCAGCGTCGCCGGCTGGCTGGCCGACTGGCAACCCGGACGGCGGGAACTCCTCATCGTCGGCCCGAGTGCCGGCTACGCCCTGCCGGACGGCTTCTTCACGCGCTTCGCGCAGGTCACCGCGCTCGAACCCGACCCCCTCGCCCGCTGGCTGCTGCGCCGCCGGGCCGATGCCGCACAGCTGCGCTTCGACCGGCTGGATTGCCTTGCCGCGCCGGACGGCCTCGCCCGCCTGGCCGCCCGTTATCCCGACGCGGCGATCCTCTTCTCCAACGTCCTCGGTCAGCTCGACGCCCCCGTCGAAAGCTGGTCCGCCCTGCTCGCCCGTCACCTCGCCAGCCACGCCTGGGCCAGCTACCACGACGTGATTTCCACCGCCGCCCTCCCGGCCCGCAACGCGCCCTGCACGGTGTGCACCGTGGAAACCCTCGACGCCACGCTGACGCGCTTCTGGACCGACCGGGAACTCGAAGTCACCGATCACCGCAGCTTCCGCCTCGGCGGCCGCGGCCCCTTCCGCTACGCCGTCTGGGCCATCGCTCCGCACCGCAACCACCTCGTGGAGTGGGCGGAACATCCCGCGCCGACATCTCCCTGAGCGCGGCCGGAGCGGCATCCATCGCAACATTTAGTTGCGAACAATTCTCATTATCTTTACTATTCAGCCATCCCAGCCAGCCACCGTGGTCGCCGCCGTTTCCGGTCGTGTCCCCAGGAAGCCAGCCAGTACCGACTTCCCGACACTCCGGAGACACACCCGATGGCCCACGCCCAAACCACGCCCGACGTCCGCCCCCGGCGCGACACCCCCGCTCTTCTCCCCCTCGGCGCCCTGCTGCTCGGCGGCTTCTCGCTCTGCGCCCAGGCCGGACCGACCGCCGCCCCGCAGGCTCAGGATCTGCCCGCCGTCACCGTCAAAGCGGCCGCCGAAGCGCCGGCCGACGGCTACCGGGCCACCACCACCCGCGTCGGCAAAACCCTGCAAGATCCCCACGACGTTCCGCAGACGGTCACCACCGTCACCCGCTCGCTGCTCGAAGAACAGCAGGCCGACTCCCTGCGCGAAGCCCTGCGCAACGTCTCCGGCCTCACCTTCAACGCCGCCGAAGGCGGCCGCTCCGGCGACAACATGTCCCTGCGCGGCTTCTACACCTTCGGCGACATCTACCTCGACGGCATCCGCGACACCGCCCAATACAACCGCGAAACCTTCAACCTCGAACAGATCGACGTCTTGCGCGGCGCCGCCGCCATGCTCTTCGGGCGCGGCCAGGCCGGCGGCGTCATCAACATGGTCAGCAAGACGCCCACGCTGATGGACCGCAACCGCGTCACCGGCAGTGTCGGCACCCACGGCTACCAGGAAGTCACCGGCGACTTCAACAAGCGTCTCGACGACAACACCGCGGTGCGCATCAACGTCATGAAGCGCGACGAGGGCAGCTGGCGCGCCAACCCCGTCACCGGCACCGAAGCCGAAGTGCACCGCGAAGGCGCCGCGCTGAGCTTCGGCACCGGCATCGGCACCGCCGACGAATTCACCCTCAGCCACCACTACCTCAAGACCCGCGACAACCCCGACTACGGCGTGCCCTTCGACAGCGCCGCCAAGCGCCCGAGCGGCAAGTTCCCGGCCAGCTATTTCTGGGGCATCGACGGCACCTTCGACGACAGCGAAACCAACATCACCTCGCTGGTGCATCAGCACCGCTTCACGCCCACCACCGAGCTGCGCACCCAGCTGCGCTACGCCACCTACAGCCGCGCCTACTGGGCAGCCGCCCCGTCCAACAACAGCGGCCCCAGCGCCGCCGGCGTCACCGGCGGGCAGAACAAGACCCGCAGCAGCGACACCCGCAACCTCACCCTGCAATCCGACCTCAGCACCCGCGCCGAACTCTTCGGCATGAAGCACGAACTGCTCGCCGGCTACGAATACCTGCAGGAAGACTCCACCCGCCAAAGCCTGCTCAACCTCGGCACCGCCGCCCGGCCCCGCTACGCCTCCGGCACAACCACCGGCACGCCGACCACCTACAACGGCGAAACCCACGCCCTTTACGTGCAGGACAGCATCGAGTTCATCCCCGACTGGAAGCTCCTCCTCGGCCTGCGCCGGGACGAACTCAACGCCCGCTACTCCAGCCTCACCTCGCCGCGCCTGTCCTTCGGCGAGACCAGCCTGCGCACCGGCATCTCGTGGCAGCCCGCGCCCGACACCCACTACTACCTGAGCTTCAGCGACTCGTTCAGCCCCACCGCCGACCTCTACCAGCTCTCCGGCGGCGCCTCGCCGGCCGAGCGCAGCAAGGTGACCGAACTCGGCGCCAAGTGGCTGCTGCTCGACGGCGACCTCGCCTTCCGCAGCGCGATCTACCGTGCCGACAAGGAATGGGAGCGCAGCACCGACCTCGAATCCACCGCCTCCATCCTCACCCGCAAGCGCCGCACCGACGGCATCGAATTCGAACTCGCCGGACGCATCAACGAACACTGGGAAGTCTTCAGCGGCCTCGCCCTGATGGACGCCACCATCCTCGCCGTCGCCGAAAACCTCAACGCCAACACCGGCGTCGTCACCTCGGCCGACCCGCGTTTCAAGGGCGAGCGCGCCCGCAACACCCCGTCCTACACCTTCAACCTGTGGTCCACCTACCGGCTCCCCGGCGGCTGGAAGATCGGCGGCGGCGTCGAAGCCAAGGGCGAGCGCTACGCCTATGTGCCCAGCTCCGCCAACGGCCCCTTCACCAATGGCCGCTTCGACCCCAACGTCGCCCCCGCCTACACCCGCTGGGACGCCATGCTGGCCTACGAGCAACCCACCTGGTCGGCCCGCCTCAACGTGAAGAACCTCTTCGACAAGGTCTATTACGACTCGATCTACGACAACGGCGGCTTCACCGTGCCCGGCACCCGCCGCGCGGTCGTGCTGACCGGCGAATACAAGTTCTGACTCCTGCCCCCTTCGACGGCCATGCTCATCACCCTTCCCGACGTCCTCAACCCCGACGAACTGGCCCAGGCCCAGGCGCTCCTCGCCCGCAGCGCCTGGGCCGGCGGGGAAATCACCGCCGGCCTGCAGGCCGCGCAGGTGAAGAACAACCGCCAGCTCGCCGAAAGCGCCGAACACCTGCCGGCGCTACGCCGCCTCGTGCTCGGCGCGCTCTCGCGCAATGCCGGCTTCTTCACCGCCGCCCTGCCGCGCCGCATCTACCCGCCGCTCTTCAACAGCTACACCGGCGCCACCAACTGCTTCGGCAACCACGTGGACGGCGCGGTGCGGCCGATTCCCGACGGCGGCGGCCACCTGCGCACGGACGTCTCGGCCACCCTCTTCCTGTCCGATCCGGCCGACTACGACGGCGGCGAACTGGTCATCGAAGACACCTTCGGCGATCACAGCATCAAGCTCGCCGCGGGCAGCATGGTCGTCTATCCCTCCTCCTCCATCCACCGGGTCGAGCCCGTCACCCGCGGCGAACGCCAGGCCTGCTTCCTGTGGCTCGAAAGCATGGTCCGCGACGCCGGCCAGCGCCGCCTGCTCTACGAAATGGACATGGCCCTGCTGGCCCTGCGCCGCGACATCGGCGACACCGCCCCGGTGGTGCGCCTGACCGGCACCTATCACAACCTCCTGCGCCAATGGGCCGAGGCCTGACGCCCCCATGCCCACCCCGACACCCTTCACCCCGGCCCAGCGGACCCTCGCGGTGACCGCCTGCGTCGTGCTCGCCCACGGCGCCGGGCTCGCGGCCCTGGTCGCCACCGCATCCCGCCCGCCGGCAACCGAACCGGCGCCGATCCAGGTCACCCTGATCGACCTGCCCGCCCCGGCCAAACCGGCACCGCTGCCGGCCCGGCCCCAGCCCGCTCCCCAGCCGGCAACGCCCCGCCAGACGGTGGCCGCAACCAAGCCCGCGCCGGCCCGCAGGACCGAGCCGACCCGTCCGTCGCCCACCGCGCTGAGCGCACTGAACACCGATCCCGGCCCGCCCGTCGAGACGTCCGCACCGATCCGTCAGGCCGCAGCGCCGGCGGCCCCCGCCGCGCCGGCCTCCGCCCCGGTCGTCGCCCCGCGCTTCGACGCCGCCTACCTCGACAACCCCGCCCCGGCCTACCCGCCCCTGTCCCGCCGCGCCCGCGAAGAAGGCAAGGTCACCCTGCGGGTGCTGGTCTCCGCCGCCGGGCTGGCGGCCCGCGTCGAGATCGCCCACAGCTCCGGCTCCGAGCGCCTCGACCGCGCCGCCTACGCCGCCGTCGGCCGCTGGCGCTTCGTCGCCGCCCGTCAGGGCGAGCAAGCCATCGAGGCGTGGGTGAACGTCCCCATCATCTTCAAACTTCAGGAAAGCTGACCATGGAAACCTCCCAGGCCCTCGGGCTCGCCCACCTCTGGACCCAGTCCGACACCGTCATCCGCAGCGTCGCGCTGCTCCTCGCCGCCATGTCCGTGGTGAGCTGGACGCTGATCGCGCTGCGCGCCTTGCGCCAGTTGCGCGCCCGCCGCCACGACGACGCCATCGATGCCTTCTGGGCCGCGCCGGACATCTCCGGCGGCCTCCAGACCCTCGCCGCCCAGGCGGCGGATTCGCCCTTCGACGCCCTCGCCCGATCCGGCGCCGCCGCCGCCGAACACGTGCGCCGCCACGATCAGGCGCGCCGCGCCGACAGCCTCGGCGGCCGCCTCGACGCCGACGAGATCATCACCCGCGCCCTGCGCAAATCCATCGTCCAATCCACCGCGCGGCTCGAATCCGGCCTCACCGTGCTCGCCTCCATCGGCTCCACGGCGCCCTTCGTCGGGCTTTTCGGCACGGTCTGGGGCATCTACCACGCCCTGGTCGGCATCGCCGCCGGCGGCACCGCCAGCCTCGACCGGGTCGCCGGCCCGGTCGGCGAGGCGCTGATCATGACCGCCTGCGGCCTTGCCGTCGCCATTCCGGCGGTGCTCGCCTACAACACCATCGCCCGCAGCAACCGCCTGGAACTGTCGGCCCTCGACGCCTTCGCCCACGACCTGCAGGCCTGGTTCTCCACCGGCGCCCGGATCGCCCCGCTCGACAGCGCCGCCGGCGCGGGAGCCGCATGATGGCCTTCGGCGGATTCAGCCAGGGCGAAACCCACGCCCCCAACAGCGAAATCAACATGGTTCCGCTGATCGACGTGATGCTGGTGCTGCTGATCGTCTTCATGGTCACCGCGCCGCTGCTCACCCATGCGGTCAAGATCGACCTGCCCCGCGCCGCCAGCCAGCCGGCCGAACCCCGCCCGGACAGCGTCGCGCTGGCCGTGGATGCGACCGGGCGGATCTTCTGGAACGACGAAGCGGTGGACGAAAGCGCACTCCCCGGCCGCCTCGCCGCCGCCGCCGCGCAAACGCCCCAGCCCGAACTGAACCTGCGCGCCGACCGGGACACGCCCTACGGCAAGATCGCCGGCGTGATGTCGCAGGCGCGCACCGCCGGCATCGCCAAGATGGGCTTCGTCACGCAACCGGAAGGGGAAAAGTAGCCGGGCGCCGCCCGCGCTCAGGCGTAAGTGTCGACCCCGCCACCGGCGCCGGACGCAGGGTCGGCAGCGGCCGCCGCATAGGCCGACTCGGCCCGGCCGGCGGTACCGGAAGCCGATGCCGCGCTGGCGGACATCTCCATGCGCGCTTCCATTGCCATCTGCGCCGCGCTGGCGGCCACTTGCAGATCCTGAGCGGAAGGGTCGGCCGGCGCGAGCGCCGCCGCACGGATGCGCTCGGCCTTGGCGAGGGATTCCTGCGGCGTGCGGCCGGGCGACACGTCGATGCCGACCTCCCCGCCCACCGCATAACGCTGGCCGTCCGGCCCGGTCTGATAGGTGTAGCTCGCGCTGCGGGTCACCAGACCGGCGCCAGCCGCCATGTGAGCCATCTCGTGGGAATGCACCGCGCGATCGCGGGTCTGAAGCTCGCCGATCACACGCAGATCGTCCTGCGACAGCCCTGCACGCCCCGTCGCCGCTGCGGAGGACGCGGCCTCACTCCGCGGCGCGGACGCGGAAGCGTAGGCAAAGGCGGCCGATGCGCCAACCGGCGAGACGGACATGCGGAGAACTCCTGCTGCAACCCATCTGAATCTAGACGCCGGAACGGCTTTCGTCAGCCCTTTGCCGCGCCGTCCGCGTTCAAACCTCGCCCAGATACGCCGCCCGCACCTTTGGATCGGCCAGCAAGTCGGCGCCGGAACCGGTGAGAGTGATCTTGCCCGACTCCATCACGTAGGCGCGTTGGGAGAATTCCAGCGCGAGATTGGCGTTCTGCTCGACCAGCAGGATGGTCACGCCCTCGGCGGCGACCGAGCGGATCACCTCGAAAATCTTCTCGACCACCAGCGGTGCAAGCCCCATGGAAGGTTCGTCCAGCAACAGCAGCTTGGGCCGCGACAGCAGCGCGCGGCCGATGGCGACCATCTGCTGCTCGCCGCCGGAGAGCGTGCCGGCAACCTGCTGGAGGCGCTCCTTGACCCGCGGCAGCATCGCGAACACCCGCTCCAGGTCGGCTTCGATGGCGTCCGAATCGCGCCGGCAGTAGGCGCCCATACGCAGGTTTTCCTCGACCGTGAGGCGGGTGAAGATGCCGCGCCCTTCCGGCACCAGCGCGAGCCCTTGACGCAGGCGTTTGTGGGCGGGCAGCTTTTCGATGCGCTTGCCGTCGTAGAGCAGTTCGCCGGCGCTGATGCCGAGGGTGCCGGCGATGGCGTTGAGGGTGGTGGTCTTGCCGGCGCCGTTGGCACCGATCAGCGACACGAGTTCACCGGCAGCCAGTTCGAGATCGATGCCCTTCACCGCTTCGATGGCGCCATAGGCGACTTTGACGTCGCGCAGCTGAAGGATGGGCGTATGGCTCATGCCGCCGCTCCTTTTTTGGGCGCCGCGTGACCGCCGAGATAAGCGGCGATCACCGCGTCGTTGCGCTGGACTTCGGAGGGCACGTCTTCGGCGATCTTCTTGCCGAAGTCGAGCACCGCGAGGCGGTCGCACAGGCCCATGACCAGCTTCACGTCGTGCTCGATCAGCAGCACGGTGACGCCGTCGTGACGGATGGTCTGCACGAGTTCGCGCAGCTTGGCGGTTTCGGTGGCGTTCATGCCGGCGGCGGGTTCGTCGAGCGCCAGCAACTGCGGCTCGGTGGCCAGCGCGCGGGCGATCTCGAGGCGGCGTTGATCGCCGTAGGAGAGATTTTTGGAAACGGTGTCGGCGAAGCGCTCGATGCCCACGTATTTGAGCAGTTCGAACGCGCGCTCGGTGATCAGGCGCTCTTCCTCTTTCGCGTGCTTGGTCTGCAACAGGATCGAGAAAGGATTGGCACGGGAGCGGATGTGGTGCCCGGCCATGACATTTTCGAGGGCCGTCATTTCGCGGAACAGGCGGATGTTCTGGAAGGTCCGGGCGATGCCGGCGGCCACCACTTCATGGGGCTTGCCGGCGGGCAGTTCGGTGCCGTTGAAGACGATCTCGCCCTCTTCCGCGGTGTAGGCGCCGGTGAGCACGTTGAAGAAGGTCGTCTTGCCGGCGCCGTTGGGGCCGATCAGGCCGTACACCTCGCCCTTGCGGATGGTCAGCGACACGTCGGACAGCGCGGTGAGGCCGCCGAAACGCTTGCTGATGTTCTTGGCTTCGAGAAGGGTGATCACTTGGCGGCGTCCTCTCCGGCCGCCTTGGCCACCACCAGCTCGGGGCGCGAGTAGCGGCTGTAGGCGGGAATCAGCCCGGCCGGGCGCAGCAGCATCATGAAGATCATGGCCAGCGACAGCAGCAGCATGCGCAGCACTTCGGGGTCGAGAATGACCTTGTCGAACACCGCCTGCTGCACCGGCACGGCCACGTAACGCAGGATTTCGGGCAGCGCGGTGAGGGCCAGCGCGCCGACGATGACCCCGGCCAGATTGCCCATGCCGCCGAAGACGATCATGGTGAGCACGGCGATGGATTCCATCAGCGAAAAGCTCTCCGGCGACACGAAGCCCTGAAAAGCGGCGAACAGCCCGCCGGAAACGCCGCCGAAGGTGGCGCCCAGCGAGAAGGCCAGCAGCTTCATGTTGCGGGTGTTGATGCCGATGGCCTTGGCGGCCAGTTCGTCGTCGCGGATCGCCGCCCACGCCCGGCCCACCCGCGACACCTGCAGGCGCTGGATCAGCACCACGGACAAGGCCACGAAGGCGAGGAAGACGTAGTAGTAGAGAAACAGCGAATTGACCGTGATCTCGTCGCCGATCCTGAGCGGTCGGGAGATGTCCCAGCCAAACAGCACCAGCGGGTCGATCATGTTGATGCCCTGGGGGCCGTTGGTGATGTTGACCGGGTGGTTCAGGTTGTTGAGGAAGATGCGCACGATCTCGCCGAAACCCAACGTGACGATGGCGAGATAGTCGCCGCGCAGGCGCAGGGTGGGCAGGCCGAGGATGATCCCGGCCACCGCCGCGCAGGCGGCCCCGGCCGGCAGCACCAGCCAGAAGGGCAGATGGATGTCGAAATGCGGCGAGGCGAGAAAGGCGAAGGTGTAGGCGCCCACCGCGTAGAAGGCGATGTAGCCGAGGTCGAGCAGGCCGGCAAAGCCCACCACCAGATTGAGGCCGATGGCGAGCATCACGTAGAGCATCGCGAAATCGAGGATGCGCACCCAGGTCTTGCCGAAGAGCACGGCGATCAGCGGCGCGGCGACGGCAATCGCGATCACCACCCAGCGGGCCGCCGCCGGGTATCGTTTGCCGAGCCAGGGAACGGCGAGGGCGAGTTCGTTCATGGTTGGGGTTCTCCTGCCGGGCCGCCGCAAAAGCGGCCTACGTTCCTTCGGGTGGGCGCGGACAAAGTGAGCGGGAAGGTCATGGTCAGGCCCGATCGGCGACCCGCTCGCCCAGCAGTCCGGTGGGCCGGAAGATGAGCACGATGCCGAGGATGATGAAGGCGAAGATGTCCTGGTAGCTGGAGTTGAGGAAGCCGAAGCTCATGTCCTCGATGTAGCCGGCGCCGATGGATTCGACAAGGCCCAGCACGATGCCGCCGAGCATGGCCCCGGCCAGGTTGCCGATGCCGCCGAGCACCGCCGCGGTGAAGGCCTTGAGGCCGGGCATGAAGCCCATCGCGTAGTGGGCGATGCCGTAGTTGGACGAGTACATGACGCCGGCAACGGCCGCCAGACCCGAGCCGATGATGAACGTGGCGGCGATGATCTTGTTGGTATCCACGCCCATCAGGCTGGCGACCCGATGGTTTTCGGCGGTGGCACGCATGGCACGGCCAAGGCGGGTTTTGTTCACCAGCAGCACGAGACCGATCATCAACGTGGCGGAAACCACCAGGATCGCGATCTGCACCGGGGTGATGAAGACGCCGGCCACCGGCTCCAGCGGCGTGGTTGAAACGAGCTGCGGAAAGGTATGGTAGTTGCGTCCCCAGACGATCATGGCCAGGGTTTGCAGCAGGAAGGAAACGCCGATGGCGGTGATCAGCGGAGCCAGCCGCGGCGCGTTGCGCAGGCGGCGGTAGGCGGTGCGCTCGATGGTATAGCCGAGGATCATGCACACCACGACCGCCACCGCGAGTCCGCCAAGCAGCGTGGGAATGGGGCCGAGCTCAGGCGCGTAGAGCTGGATCAGGCGAATGGATTCGAGGGCGACCAGGGCGCCGACCATCAACACGTCGCCGTGGGCGAAGTTGATGAGGCCGAGAATGCCGTAGACCATCGTGTAGCCGAGGGCGATGAGCGCATACACGCTGCCGACGACGAGGCCATTTACGGTTTGCTGGAGAAGGGTTTCCATCGATGCGACCCGGAAGGATTGGGAAAGGTGGGCACGACCAGGTGGCGTTGCCTGAAGAACAAACCTGGGCCGGACACGGCGCCGAAACCGCGCGACGCAGCCCGACCCTGCGAGGAGGCGAACTGCCGCACCGAAGTACGGCGGCGCGCATCCGGCCTATTGGGCGCTCAGTTGACCGGCTCCCACTTGCCGGACTTGAACTGGTAAACGGTGACCGCGCCTTCCTTGATGTCGCCCTTGGCATCGAAGGCGACGGTGCCGATCACGCCGGGGAAATTCACCTTGCCGATGCTCGCCGCGTACTTGGCCGGATCGGAGGAATTGGCGGCCTTCATGGCTTCGATGATCGCCGAGGCGGCGTCGTAGGAGTAAGGCGCATAGATCTGCACTTCGGTGTGGAAGCGCTTCTTGAAGCGGGCGTTGAAATCCTTGCCGCCGGGCATCTTTTCAAGGGGCAGGCCGGGCTGGGTGCAGTAGGCGTTGGGGCCGATGGCGTCGCCCGCCAGCTTGATGATCTCGCCGGTACAGCCGCCGTCGCCGGTGATGAACTTGGCGCTCATGCCGAGCTGCTTGATCTGCTTGAGCATCGGACCGCCCTGGGTGTCCATGCCGCTATAGACGATCACGTCCGGGTTCTGGGCCTTGATGCGGGTGAGAATGGACAGGAAGTCGGTGGCCTTGTCGCTGGTGAATTCCCGCGCCACCAGCTTGCCGCCGCTGGCCTTGACGGCCTTTTCCACTTCGTCGGCGAGACCTTGACCGTAGGCGGTGCGGTCGTCGATCAGGGCAACCTTGCCGCCGAGCTTGGTTGCGGCATATTTGCCGATGGCGAGCCCCTGCTGCACGTCGTTGGCGATGGTGCGGAAGGTGCCCTTGAAGTTCTGCTGGGTCAGCTTGGGATTGGTCGAGGCCGGCGAAACCTGCGGAATGCCGCCTTCGTTGTAGATGCGCGAGGCCGGAATCGAGGCACCCGAGTTGAGGTGGCCGACCACCCCCTTCACACCGCTATCGACAAGGCGCTGGGCGACGGTGGTGGCGGTCTTCGGGTCCGCCGCGTCGTCCTCGGCCATGACTTCGAACTTCACCTTCTTGCCGCCGAGGGTCACGCCCTTGGCGTTGTAGTCCTCGATGGCGAGGCGCACGCCGTTCTCGATGTCCTTGCCCAAGTGCGACTGGGTGCCGGTCAAGGGCGCTGCGGTGCCGATCTTGACCACTTCCTGCGCCTGGGCGGCGGATGCACCAAAACCGAGCACGGCAAGGGCGACAAGGGTGTGTTTCATGCGGTTTTCTCCTCTGATTGGTACGAGACAAGACTTTCTAGCAACTTCGGGGCCGGTCAGGGGCGGGCTTCCCACTTGCCGGCATTGAACTGGTAAAGCGCCACGCCGCCTTCGCGGCTGTCGCCGTTGGCGTCGAAGGCAATGTGGCCGGTGACGCCCTTGAAGCCGACTTTCTGGAGCTGGGGCAGATATTTGGCGGGGTCGGCCGAATTGGCCAGCTTCATCGCCTCGATGAGGGCGTTGGTGGCGTCGTAGCTGTAGGGCGCGTAGAGCTGCACCGGGGTGTTGAAACGCTTGGCGAAGCGTTCGTTGAAGGCCTTGCCCGACGGCATCTTGTCCATCGGAATGCCGGCCTGGGTGCAGTACACCTCGCTGCTCATGGCCGTGCCGGCGATCTTGATCATTTCGGCGGTACACACGCCGTCGCCGCCCAGAAAGCGTGCGGACATGCCGAGCTGTTTGGTCTGCTTGAGCAGCGGCGCCCCCTGGGCGTCCATGCCGCCGTAGAAGATCGCATCCGGCTTGGCGGCCTTGAGTTTGGTGAGGATGGCGGCGAAATCGGTGGCTTTGTCGTTGGTGAACTCGCGCCCCACCGGCTTGATGCCGAGCTGCTTGAGGCTGTCCACCAACGCATCGGCAAGACCTTGGCCGTAGGCGGTGCGGTCGTCGATCACCGCGATGCGCTGGGCCTTGAGCACCCCGGTGGCAAACTTCGCCATCGCGCTTCCCTGCTGCATGTCGTTGGCGATGACCCGGTAAGTGGTCTTGTAGCCCTGGCGGGTGAGCTTGGGACTGGTGGACGATGGGGTGATCGCCGGAATGCCGGCCTGCTCGTAGATGCGCGAAGCCGGAATCGCGGCACCGGAGGTCACGTGGCCGATCACGCCCTTCACGCCGGCGTCGACCAGGCGCTGGGCGACGGTGGTGGCGGTGCGCGGATCGGCCTGGTCGTCCTCCGGCATCAGTTCGAATTTCACCTTCTGGCCGCCGAGGACGACGCCCTTGGCGTTGGCGTCTTCGAGGGCCAGTTGGGCGCCGAACTGCTCGTCCTTGCCCACGTGGGAAATCGGCCCGGTGAGGGGGCCGGCAAAACCGATCTTCACCACCGTGTCGGCCAGGGCCGACGCGCTGCCGACAATCAATACGCCGGCCAGGGCCGGCATCAACGCTCTGCGAGTCATCGGGACGTCCTCCTCAAAGGGTGTTCATGCCAGAATGGGTTCGATTGTAACCAAGCCCGGCCCCTTTGGCGGCTCGCCGGCCCCGATAGGCTCCACGAAGGATCAACCATGCGCAAACTGCTCACCCTCATTCTCGGCGCGCTGGCCATGCTCGGCCTCGCGGGCTGCGACGCCGTCACCATGAAGGATCTCAAGCCCGGCGTATCCACCGGCTACGATGTGCGCGACAAGCTCGGCAAGCCGGGCATCGAATGGCGCAACGACGACGGCAGCGTCACCTGGGAATACACCCGTCAGCCCGAAGGCACCGAGTGCTTCATGGCCACCATCGGCCCGGACAACGTCCTCAAAAGCCTCGAAAACGTGCTCACCCCGCAAAATTTCGCCCGCGTCCAGCCCGGCTGGACCCGCGACCAGGTGCGTCGCCTGCTCGGCAAACCGCGCTCGGTGCAGAAGTTCGCCCTGAAGAAGGAGGAAGTGTGGGATTGGCGCCTCCCTGCCGAATTCAGCGCCGACGTGTTCTTCAACATTCACTTCGACGAAGACGGCAAGGTCACCGGCACCAGCCGCTCGAGTGTGTCGCGAGGCAACTGAGCGGCCGGGCAGATGCTCCAGCGTGCACATTGCATGGAGCACCTGTCCCATTCTGAAGCAATTCCGTACAGTCGCTGCGGCGCCGCAGCAAAGCCGACTGCATCCGGCAAGCGACTGATAAGAAAGATTTTTAGCTACATAGGCCGATTCGATTCGGTGCTGGCACGCACCCTGCTGAATGGAAGGCAACGCTGCAACAAGCGTTTTCGACCAAAATCCAGGAGGAGACCTTCATGCTCTACGCACTGCCCGGCACCGCCGAAGCCAAAGTCCAATACAAGTCCAAGTACGACAACTTCATCGGCGGCAAGTGGCTCGCCCCGGTCAAGGGCGAATACTTCGACGTCGTCACCCCGATCACCGGCAAGCCCTACACCCAGGCCGCCCGTTCCGGCGCCGAAGACGTGGAACTGGCTCTCGACGCCGCCCACGCAGCCGCCGACGCCTGGGGCCGCACCTCCGTCGGCGAGCGCGCCGGCCTGCTGCTGAAGATTGCCGACCGTCTCGAAGCCAACATCGAAAAGCTCGCCTACGCCGAGACCGTCGATAACGGCAAGGCCATCCGCGAAACCCTCAACGCCGACATCCCGCTGGCGGTCGACCACTTCCGCTACTTCGCCGGCTGCCTGCGCGCCCAGGAAGGCGGCATCTCCGAAATCGACGAAAACACCGTCGCCTATCACTTCCACGAGCCCCTCGGCGTGGTCGGCCAGATCATCCCCTGGAACTTCCCGATCCTGATGGCCGCCTGGAAGCTGGCCCCCGCCATCGGCGCCGGCAACTGCGTGGTGCTCAAGCCCGCCGAATCCACCCCGATCTCGATCCTGATCCTGACCGAACTGATCGCCGACCTGCTGCCGCCGGGCGTCCTCAACATCGTCAATGGCTACGGCCGCGAAGCCGGCATGCCGCTGGCCACCAGCCGCCGCATCGCCAAGATCGCCTTCACCGGCTCCACCGCCACCGGCCGCGTGATCGCCCAGGCCGCCGCCACCAGCCTGATCCCCGCCACCCTCGAACTGGGCGGCAAGTCCCCCAACGTGTTCTTCGAGGACGTGATGGCCGCCGACGACGCCTTCCTCGACAAGGCCATCGAAGGCATGGTGCTGTTCGCCTTCAACCAGGGCGAAGTGTGCACCTGCCCGTCCCGCGCGCTGATCCAGGAATCGATCTACGAACGCTTCATGGAAAAGGTGCTGGCCCGCGTCAAGGCCATCAAGCAGCTCAGCCCCCTCGACACCGACAGCATGATGGGCGCCCAAGCCTCCCAGGACCAGCTCAGCAAGATCATGTCCTACATGGAAATCGGTCGTCAGGAAGGCGCCGAATGCCTGATCGGCGGCGACCGCACCCACATGGACGGCGATCTGGCCGGCGGCTACTACATCCAGCCGACCCTGTTCAAGGGCCACAACAAGATGCGCGTGTTCCAGGAAGAAATCTTCGGACCGGTGCTCGCCGT
>CALMXT010000060.1 GCA_937871125.1 uncultured Zoogloea sp.
CAGGCCGGCTTTGCCCGCGAGGCGGTGTGCCAGCACATGTGCCCGTACTCGCGCTTTCAGGGCGTGATGTTCGACAGCACCACGCGCACCGTCAGCTACGACGCCCGCCGCGGTGAGCCGCGCAAGGGCGCCGACGGGAGCCGGAGCGGCGGCGACTGCATCGACTGCGGCATCTGCGTGCAGGTTTGCCCGACTGGCATCGACATCCGCGACGGCCTCCAGTACCAGTGCATCAATTGCGGCTTGTGTGCCGACGCCTGTGACACGGTGATGACCCGCGTCGCCAAGCCGATCGGCCTGATCCGCTTCGCCTCGGAGCGCGAACTGGCCGGTACGCCAGTTAAGCAGGGTCTGCGTGGCCGGCCGCGGCTCGCGGCGTATGCCGGCCTGCTTAGCGCTTTCGTCGCGCTCGGAGTCTGGACGGTGGGGCAACGTTCGTTGCTGCTGGTGGATGTGTTGCGCGATCGGGGCAGCCTGTCGCGGGAGAGCGCCGACGGCCTGATCGAGAACGCCTACACCCTCAAGATCATGAACCTCGCCGAGGCACCGCGCGATTTCCGCGTCAGGGTGAGCGGTCTGCCGGGCATCGTGGTGGTCGGACCGGCGAGCTTCGCCAGCGAGCCGGGCAGCATCCGCGCGGTGCAGCTCACGGTTGCCGCGCCGCCGCAGAGCGGCGCCGCCGGCGTGCGCCCCATCGCCTTCGAAATCGACGCGCTCCAGGACGCCGCCACCCGCGTCGTCGAAAAAAGCACCTTCGTCCTTCCTTGAGATAGGCCCACTCCGCCATGTACCTCTACAACGAAACCGACCAGCGCCTGGTCGACGACCGGGTGGCGCGCTTCCGCAGCCAGATGGAACGCTTTCTTGACGGCCGTCTGGGCGAGGACGAATTCCGCCCGCTACGTCTGCAGAACGGCCTCTACATCCAGCGGCACGCCCCCATGTTGCGTGTCGCGATTCCATACGGCACGCTTTCGAGCGGCCAAATGCGGACCCTTGCCGGCATCGCCCGGCACCACGATCGGGGCTACGGCCACTTCACCACGCGCAGCAACATCCAATTCAACTGGGTGCGTCTTGAGGATGCGCCGGACATTCTCGCCGAACTGGCCACGGTGCAGATGCACGCCATCCAGACCTCCGGCAACTGCATCCGCAACATCACCACCGACCCCTTTGCCGGCGTGGCGGCCGACGAACTGTTCGACCCGCGGCCGGTGTGCGAGATCGTCCGCCAGTGGTCCGCGTTGGCGCCGGAGTTCCAGTTCCTGCCGCGCAAGTTCAAGATCGCCTTCGCCGGTGGCGCCGAGGATCGTGCCGCGCTGCGTTTTCACGACATCGGCGCCGCTGCGCGACGTTCGGACGAGGGCCGGCCGGGCTTCGAAGTCTTCGTCGGCGGCGGACTCGGCCGCACACCGATGGTCGGCCAATCGCTCAAGGCATTCCTGCCCCGCGAAGAGCTGCTCAACTACTTCGAAGCCATCCTGCGGGTCTATAACCGCTATGGCCGCCGGGACAACAAATACAAGGCGCGCATCAAGATCCTCGTCAAGGATCTGGGGCTCGACGGCTTTGCCCGCGAAGTGGAGGACGAATGGGCGTGGAGTCGCGGCGGGCCGAACACCATCGCCCCCGCCACCTTCGAAACAATGGAACGTTTTTTCGCCGGGCCGGGCTACCTACCCACCGCCGACGATTCCGGCTATCGCGAGGCGCTCGCGGAAAATCGCGCCTTCGCCCGCTGGGTCGAGCGCAACCTTGCGCCCCATCGCAACGCGGGCCACGCCATCGTGACCCTCTCGCTCAAGGCGCCCGGGAGGCCGCCCGGCGACGCCACCGCCGACCAGATGGACGGCGTGGCCGATCTGGCCGAGCGTTTCAGCGCCGGTGAAATCCGCGTCAGCCACGAGCAGAATCTGGTACTGCCCCACGTCGCCCGCCGCGATCTGCCGGCCCTGTGGGCGGCTGCCCGCGGGCTGGATTTGGCGACGCCGACCCTCGGCCTGCTCACCGACGTGGTGTGCTGCCCCGGCGGCGACTTCTGCTCCTTGGCCAACGCCCGCTCGATTCCCGTCGCCGCGGCCATCCAGCAGCGCTTCGACGATCTGGACTATCTCTTCGACATCGGCCCGCTGGAGCTCAACATTTCCGGCTGCGTGAACGCCTGCGGTCACCACCACATCGGCCACATCGGCATCCTCGGCGTCGATAAAAACAAGGAGGAGTGGTATCAGCTCACCCTCGGCGGCCGGGAAGGGCAAGGTGCCGCTCTCGGCAGGGTGATCGGGCCGGCCTTCGCCGCGGAAGAGATTCCCGACGTGATCGGGCGCCTGC
>CALMXT010000061.1 GCA_937871125.1 uncultured Zoogloea sp.
TCGACGACGCCCAGGACGTGGTGAAGGCGGTCTCCAACGACCACGCCTACAAGGCTAAATACAAGATCGGCGCCGTCAATTCGATCAACTGGGGCCGGGTGGCCGCCCAGGTCGTGTATTACTTCAAGGGCTACTTTGCCGCCACTGAAAACAACGACCAGCAGGTCGCCTTCGCGGTGCCGTCGGGCAACTTCGGCAACATCTGCGCCGGCCACATCGCCCGCATGATGGGTCTGCCGGTGGCCAGGCTGATCCTCGCCACCAACGAAAACGACGTGCTCGACGAGTTCTTCCGCACCGGCGTCTATCGCCCGCGCGGCACTGCCGAAACCCACGCCACCTCCAGCCCGTCGATGGACATCTCCAAGGCCTCCAACTTCGAGCGCTTCGTGTTCGATCTGGTCGGCCGGGACGGCGCCAAGGTGCGCGAGTTGTGGAGCAAGGTGGATGCCGGCGGCGCCTTCGATCTGTCCGGTTCGCCGGAATTCGCCAAGATCGGCGATTACGGTTTCATCTCCGGCAGCAGCAACCACGCCGACCGCCTTGCCACGATCCGCCGCGCCGACGCCGACTACGCCACGGTGATCGACACCCATACCGCCGACGGCCTCAAAGTGGCCCTCGAACTGCGCGATCCCGCCGTGCCGACCCTGGTGCTCGAAACCGCCCAGCCGGCCAAGTTCGAGGACACCATCGTCGAAGCGCTGGGCCGCAAGCCGGCGCGTCCGGCCGGACTCGAAAACATCGAGGCGCTGCCCCAGCGGGTCGAGGTGATGGACGTGGACGCCGCCGCCATCAAGGCGCTCATCGCCAGAACAGTCGACGCCGCCTGATCGGCCGCTGCATCGAAAAGCCCGCCGGCGATTGACGTTGCCGGCGGGCTTTTTTCGTCGACGCGCGGTGAATCCGGTGTGCCGGATCAGAAACGGGCCCGCAGGCTGAGCCGGAAGGTCCGCGGTTCGAGCGGATGGACGAGGCGTCCGTCGATGCCGCCGCCGCAACTGCCCGTCAGGGTTTCGCGACGGGTGCAGGCGCCGCCCCAGTATTCGATGTCGTTGGCCTTGCGGTCGAACAGGTTGAGTACGTCGAGGGTGAGCTGCAGCGCGGGATCGATCCGATAGCCGAGCTTGAGGTTGGCCATCAGGAAGGGCGTGGATTTCTCCTTACCGGTTTCTTCCAGCGGATAGGCGCCCAGATAGCGCAGGCGAACGCCGCCGAACCAGCGCCCGCCGGGGTCGACGGTGCCGCCGAGGGAGGCGGTAAGAGGAATCGCATTGGGGACGCGGGTGCCGCCGTTGTCGGGGTTGGCGGCCTTGAAGCGGGCCTGGGACAGGGCGACATCCCCGTCGACGATCAGGCCGTGGGCCGCGACGACGGTGTTCGACCATTCGAGGCCATGCCGGCGGGAGGCGCCCTTGGGCTCGGTGACGCCTTCGTCGCCGATGAAGACCAGCTCCGAGGCGAGATCCATTTTCCAGAGCGCCAGACTGCTGCTCCAGCCCGGCAGCGGCATGCTCCGCAGGCCGATTTCGGAACCCCTGGCCTTGACCAGCAGCGGCACCCGGCGGATCGCGCCGCCGTCCACCGGATTCGCCGTGCTGGTGGCGCCGCGGGCGTCGTTGCTGTGGAAGCCGTGGCCCCAGTTGGCATAGACCTCGGTGGCGCCGGGCAGGTTGAAGGGGCCGAGCACGATGCCGAGTTTGGGGCTGGTCTGGCTGGCGCGGGCTTTGCCGCCGTTGCTCAGGTTGAAGTCGCCGCCGGTGGCGGTGACCCGGGCGTCCACTTCGTCGTGCCGGAGGCCGAAGGTGCTGCGCAGCCAGCTCTGCCATTCGGTACGGGCTTCGAGGAACAGGCCGGCTGAGGTCTCGGTGAGTTTGTCCTGACGCACAGTGTGCGTGCGCACCCGGTCTTCGGTGCCGTAGAGGCCGACCGAGCGGATGCGATCCTGGCGCAGCTGGAGGCCGGCGCTCAGCTCCGATTCCTTGAATGCCGGGCCGAGAAACCAGCTTCGGCTGGCCTGACCGCCCCATACGCTGCGGCCGTCCGCCTGCTCGTGCTGATCGCCCTGCAGGCCGCCGATGAAGCCCGAGGGCGCCGAGAACAGCTTGAGGCCGTAGTCGATGACGTACAGGCTGGCCTTGCTGGCGCCGTTTGCGGTCGGGCGGGCCCATTCGCCCGACAGGCTGTAGCGGTGGGTCGTGCCGCCGTCGTTGGGGGAAAGCGCCCCGTAGCGACCGATTTCGCCGCTGTCGATGGCCCGCTGGGGAACGTGTTCGGTGGCGGTCCAGCGGGCTTCGTAAGCCATCGCGGTGAGCGCGAAGCCCTTGGCGGCGGTGCCGTCCGACAGACGCAGGACGGCGTTTTTCTTGGTCAGGTTTTCGGGCTGCTCCCAGGGGCCGTCGTTGCCGGCAAGCTCGATGGCGCCAAGCAGGTGAAGGCCATCCCGCTCCTGGCTGCCGGCGGCGAGCGCGCGACGGTAGCCGTGCTGGCCGATGGCGATATCCACGAAGGGGCTGGCGAGCTGGCGCCGGTAGTCGATGCGCGCCGAGCCGGAGGTCGCAAAGTCGCCGTCCTCGGCGGCATACATGCCTTTGCGGTATCCGACGCTGTCGACCAGCTCCGGAATCAGGAAGTTGAGATCCATGTAGCCCTGCCCGTGGGCGTGGCTGACCATGTTCGTGGGCATGCCCATGAGCTGGGTGGAAAAGTCGCTGCCGTGGTCGAGGTTGAAGCCGCGCAGGAAATACTGGTTGGCCTTGCCATCGCCCGAGTGTTGGGTGACCACCATGCCGGGGATGGTTTCCATCACTTCGGCGGGGCGCAAGAGCGGCCGGTTGGCCAACTGCTTTGCGGTGATCGTGCCTTCGCTGGCGGAGTCGGCCACGCCGATCGGTTCCCGCGGGCTGGCGCCGACGGTGACTTCCTGTAGCGTCGGAGGGTCGGCTGCCGGGGCGATGCCGGCCAGCGCGGCGACCGGCAGGGCGAGGATGAATCGGACACCCATGCTCCGGTTCCTGGGGCGGAGCCGGGAGGCGCCCGCGCCAGGGGGGACGAACCCGCTCATGCCTCGCTCGCGGAGGTTTCGTCGTCGGCTTCGTCGTCGAGTTCGGCGGGCTCGGCCAGCAGCGCGGCGATGTAGTCCTCCGGCAGGCGGTGTTCGGTGGCCAGCTCGGCTGCGCTGCGGCCGCTGGCGCGCAGGCCGGCGAGCCAGCCAGTCAGGCCGGTGGAGAGGGAGCGGCCGGCCTGCTCGCCCTCATGGGTGGTGCCGTTTTCCACGTCGTATTTGTTGCGGTAGCCCCGCGGGGTGACCATCAGCCCGTGCCGGATGAAGGTGTTCGAATTGCCGATCAGAACGGTGGACAACATGCCGATGTCGCACTCGATCATCTTCTCCAGGGTGGTGAATTCGATGCGCTGCCGGGGCCGGTAGGCCGACTTGACGATGGCGACCGGCGTGTCCGGTCGGCGGTGGCGCAGGAAGAGCCGGCGCGCTTCGACGATCTGCCGGGTGCGGCGCCCGCTTTTCGGGTTGTAGAGGGCAACGACGAAATCGGAATAGGCCACCGCGTCGAGCCGGCGGGCGATGGTCGGCCACGGGGTCAGCAGGTCCGACAGCGAGATCGCGCAGAAGTCGTGGGTCAGCGGTGCGCCGACCAGGGCGGCACAGGTGTTGAGCGCCGAGGCGCCGGGAACGATCTCGACTTCGATGCCGGAGTCGGGTGTCCAGCCGGCCTGGAACAGCACTTCGAAGGTCGGCCCGGCCATGCCATAGACGCCGGCGTCGCCCGACGAGATCAGCGCCACCTTCTTGCCCATGCGGGCCCGCTCGAAGGCTTCGATGGCCCGGTCGAGCTCTTCGGTCATGGATTTCTTGATGACTTCCTTGCCCTCGACCAGCTCGGCCACCAGGCGGATGTAGGTGACGTAGCCGATGACGGTGTCGGCTTCGGCAATGGCCGCGCGGGCGCGGGCGGTGAGGTGCGCGTGGCTGCCGGGGCCGAGGCCGACCAGCATGATCTTGCCGCCTGCCGCGGGGAGGTTCGGGGTGTCGCTCATTGGGGAATCCTTGCGATGGAGACGGTGGCGTTGCGGCCGTCGGGGCCGCGGTACTTGAGTTTTTCGACGATCAGCCGGTCCATCCCGGCGCCGGCCGCAAGCAGCGCGGCGGCTTCGGAGACGGACGGCGTGCCGGTGTATTTGCGAACGGTTTCCGACGGGTGGGGAACAGGCACGACGGCGAGTTCGGCGGCCGCATAGAAGCGGATCGTCCAGCCTTGCCAGCGGGCCAGTTCGAGCAGGCCGGGTTCGTCGGCCTTGAGGTCGATGCTGGCCACTGCGGCCACGTCGGCGAGGGTCGCGCCGCAACTGGCCAGGGCATCGATCACCGCCCAGACGAGGGTGGTCGCCGGCGTGCCCCGGTCGCAGCCGAGGCCAAGGGCGATTGGGCCGTTCGCCGGCCTGCCCGCCGGTCCGCCGGCTGGCCACGTCCGGCGGCGGGGGTGGGTGCGCCCGTCGGGCTGCGGGGCGGCGGTGCTCATGGGGTCACCGGCGGGCGATAGACGACGCGCTTGCCGGCGAGGTCCGCGGCGAGTTCGGCGGGCAGCGCGCGGTGGCTGATCCACAGCACGGCGCCGAAGCGGGCGATGTCCACGTCCTCGAGGCGGGCGAAGCGTTGCAGGTTGGCCGGCAGCGGGCCGTGGCGGCCGTTGGCGTGGCCGAGCCACCAGTCGTCGCTGCCGGCTTCCTGGATGAGGGCGACGGGCTCGTCGTTCACCATCGCGGCGCTGGCGCGCACGATTTCGTCGTGACTGGCTTCGAAGGTCCAGCCGAGTTCGCGGCCGAGCAGGTCCACGGCGAGGGTCTGGCGGGCGTCGGAGGCGGTGGTGAGCACCGTGGTGGCGTCGAGGGCGTCGGCAATCGTGCCGGCGAGGGCGTTGGCTCCGCCCAGGTGGCCGGAGAGCATCGGAATGACGAAGCGTCCGGCTTCGTCGATGACGACCACGCCGGGGTCGGATTCCTTCTTGCCGAGATAGGGCGCCACCAGGCGGACCATCGCGCCCAGCGACACGACGGCGACGATGCCGTCGAAGTTGGAGAACAGGATGGGAATCTGTTCGGCGGTCTTGCCGGCATAGCAGGCAGCGGCGCCGGGCGCGGCAGCTGCGGCTTCGGCGGCGAACTTTTCGGGGGCGAACAGGCGGGCGCCGGGCAGGGCCGCGACGACGCGTCCGGCCAGTGCGATGCCGTGGCGGGTGATCGAGACGACGGCGATCCGTGTGTGGGGAAAGGGCAGGTGTTGGGTCATTTTTTTGGGGTTGGGATGCGGTCAGACGGTTGCGGTGGCGATGTGTTTGCGGCAGCCCCGACGCAGTTCGCCGCGCTCCCGTTTGGGGTTCTGGACGAGGAGCAGCGAGAGGTAATTGACCTTCTCGCCGGCGAGGCGGGCCACGTCGCGGACGATGCGCTGGTCGGGCGAGCCGACTTTTTCGATGAAGCAACTGGTGGCGAGGAGATGGCGCCGGGCAAGCAGGTCGAGCACCTCGTCGAGCAGGGGCTTCACCTTGAGCAGCACCAGGGTGTCGAACTCGTCGAGCAGGCGGTCGATCACCGGCACGCCGTAGGCGGCGGGAATCACGGCGAAGGTTTCGTCCTCTTCGGCTAGGGTCAGGCCGGTGGTGGCGGCCGCGGCGGCAAAGGAGGAGACCCCGGGAATGGTGTCCACCTCGACACCGGGCGCCAGTTCGCGCACCACGCGGGCAAGGTGGCCGAAGGTGGAGAAGGTGGAGGCGTCGCCTTCGACGAGAAAGACCAGATCGCGGCCCTCCTGCAGCAGCTCGACGGTGCGCGCGGCGGCGCGGGCCCAGGCTTTGGCGAGGGCCACCGGGTCGCGGGTCATCGGGAAGACCAGGGCTTCGGCATCGTCGGGCACGGCCAGCCCGCCGCGGGCCACGATGCCCAGGGCGTAGGAGGATTCTTCGGCTTTTTTGACCGGGTAGAGCCAGCGGGCGCCGGAGGCAAGGGCCGCCCAGGCGCGGCGGGTGATGAGTTCCGGATCGCCGGGGCCGAGGGAGGCGCCGATCAGCCGGCCGAGGGGTGGGCGGTTCATGAGGCATCCTTTCCGGCGGAGACGATCCACACCGGGTTGTGGGCGGCGAGGCGGTGCATGTCGAGGATGGGCTGGCTGCGCGAGGCCTGGAGCTGGACGACGTCCCAGGCGACGCCGGCCGCGCCGAGCGCCGCGGTGGCGGTGGCGAGGTTTTCGAGGGTGATGAAGTTCATCACCAGCCGGCCGCCGGGACGCAGGCGGGCGAGGACGAGACGGATCAGTTCGGCCAGTTCGCCGCCGGAGCCGCCGATGAAGACGGCGTCCGGATCGGGCCAGGCGTCGAGACCGTCGGGCGCCTTGCCTTCGACCAGGGTGTAGTTGCTGGCCTTGAGGCGGCGGGCGTTTTCGCGGGCGTTGGCGGCGTCGGCGGTGTTTTTCTCGATGGCCCAGACATGGCCGTGGCGGGCCAGCCGGGCCGCTTCGAGGCCGACCGAGCCGGAGCCGGCGCCGATGTCCCACACTCGGCTGTCGGGCCGCAGGCGGAGCTTGGCCAGCGAAAGGGCGCGCGCTTCCTGCTTGGTGATGAGGCCTTTTTCGGGGGTGCGCTGGACGAAATCGGCGTCGTCGAAACCGAAGATGGCGCGGGGGTCGGGCGGCGCGATGCGTTCCAGCACGACGATGTTCGGGTCGGGAAAGCGCCGGGCGGCGGCGTCGGCCAGCGGCAGGTCGGCGGCCACGCTTTCGTCCGGCAGCCCCAGGCGGGCGGCGACCGAGAGGCGGAAGTCGTCGCCGTGACCGGCCGCGATCAGCGCCCGGGCGATGCGGTCGGGGCTGTTTTCCGGGCCGGTGAACACGCCGATCAAGGCGTGCCCGGCGGCGGCACGCACGAGGCCGTAGAGGCCGTGTTCGGGCGTGGCGCCGACGCTCCATTCGCCGGCATCGCGGCTGTGCACCGAGACGATCCTGGCGCTCTGCCAGGTCTTTTTGAGGCGGGCGAAGGCGAGCTGCAGGGTCGAGGCGGCGGGCATCACCTCGATGGCGTCGGCGCCGAGTTTGCCGATCAGAAAGGCGCCGATGCCGTGGCACAGCGGGTCGCCGGTGGCGAGCACGGCAACGCTCAGGCCGGCCTCGCGGGCTTCCTGGACCCAGGCCGGAACGCGGCCGAGCTGGCCGTCCATGGCCTGTTGTTTGACGCGAAAGGGGAGCTGGGGCGCGACGAGTTCCAGCGTGCGCCGGGCGCCGACGATGAGGTCGGCGGCGGCGAGGCGGGCGTGGGCTTGGGCAGACAGGCCGGACCAGCCGTCGTCGAGAATGCCGATGAGGGCGCAGGGTTCAGACAAGTTCGTGTTCCTCTACGGTGACGATGGGCACGCCTTCGAAGTTGCAGGCGAGCACGGTGAGGCGGTAGG
>CALMXT010000062.1 GCA_937871125.1 uncultured Zoogloea sp.
GCGCGATGACCATGATCATCTGGCGCCCTTCCATCTTCGGCATCTGCTCGACCTGACCGATTTCTTCCAGGTCGGCCTTGACGCGCTCGAGCTGGCGCATGCCGAACTCCTGGTGAGCCATTTCACGGCCACGGAATCGGAGGGTAACCTTGGCCTTGTCGCCTTCGGTCAGGAACTTGATGAGATTGCGCAGCTTGATCTGGTAGTCGTTCTCGTCCGTACCCGGGCGGAGCTTCACTTCCTTGACCTGAATCTGCTTCTGTTTCTGCTTGGCTTCGTGGGCCCGCTTGGCTTCTTCGTACTTATATTTGCCGAAGTCCATCAGACGGCAAACCGGCGGCTTCGCCATCGGTGCGATCTCTACCAGATCACAACCCGCTTCTTCAGCCGCTTCCAGCGCAGCACGCAAAGTGACGATGCCGATCTGCTCACCGTCCTCACCCGTCAAACGCACTTCCGGCACACTGATTTCGCCGTTAATGCGCAGTTTTTTATCCTGAGCGATGGTTCAATTCTCCAAGAGTTGAAAAAATATTAGGCCGTGCCGGCGAACGTCGAAACTTCACGTTGCCAACGCTCGACAATCGTATCGAGGGACATTTGGCCGAGGTCTTGATTACCCCGGGCGCGCACGGCCACAACTTCCGCCGCCTTTTCCTTGTCGCCGACAACCAGCAGGTAAGGCAGCTTTCGTACGCTATGTTCGCGTATTTTATAAGTAATTTTCTCGTTGCGCAAATCGGCCTCGACGCGGAAGCCGCGCGATCGCAGCGTTTTGACAACTTCCGCAACGTAATCGGCCTGAGCTTCCGAGATATTCAGCACCACCGCCTGCACTGGAGACAGCCACAACGGCAATGCCCCAGCGTGGTTTTCGATGAGAATGCCGATAAAGCGCTCCAGCGAGCCGAGGATCGCGCGATGCAACATGACCGGGCGGCGGCGGGAGTTGTCTTCGGCCACATATTCCGCATCGAGCCGCTCGGGCAATACGAAATCCAACTGCATGGTGCCGCACTGCCACGAGCGGCCCAGCGCATCCTTGACGTGGTATTCGATCTTCGGACCGTAGAACGCACCCTCGCCCGGCAGCTCGTCCCACCTGTGGCCGGACGCGGTCAACGCCTCGCGCAAGCCGGCTTCGGCCTTATCCCAGACTTCGTCGCTACCCGCACGCTTCTCCGGACGCAACGACAGCTTGACCGCCACATCGGTAAAACCGAAATCACGATAGACCCGGGAAAGCAGCTCATTGAAAGCCGTAACCTCGGCAACGATCTGCTCTTCGGTACAGAAAATGTGCGCATCGTCCTGCACAAAACCACGCACCCGCATCAGGCCGTGCAGGGCACCGGAAGGCTCGTTGCGGTGACAGGAACCAAACTCGGCCAGACGCAGCGGCAGATCCCGATAGGAATGCAGGCCGTGGTTGTAGATCTGAACGTGCCCCGGACAGTTCATCGGTTTGATCGCGTAATCGCGCTTCTCCGACTCAGTGGTGAACATGTTGTCGCGGTAGTTGTCCCAGTGACCCGAGCGCTCCCAGAGCTGGCGGTCCATCACCAGCGGCGTTTTGACTTCCTGGTAACCGGCCTCCGTCAGAACGCGGCGCATGTATTGCTCGATCTGCTGCCAGAGCGTCCAGCCGTTCGGGTGCCAGAACACCATGCCCGGCGCCTCTTCCTGAAGATGAAAGAGATCGAGCTGCTTGCCGAGGCGGCGGTGGTCGCGCTTTTCGGCTTCCTCCAGCATGTGCAGATAGGCTTCCTGATCCTCTTTCTTTGCCCAGGCCGTGCCATAGATGCGCTGAAGCATCTCGTTCTTCGAATCGCCCCGCCAATAGGCGCCGGCGACCTTCATCAGCTTAAAAACCTTCAGCTTGCCGGTGGATGGGACGTGCGGCCCGCGGCACAAATCGACGAAATCGCCTTCGCGATACAGCGACACATCCTGATCCTGAGGAATCGAGGCGATGATTTCAGCCTTGTAGTGCTCGCCGATGGACTTGAAAAAGGCCACCGCCTCATCCCGCGGCAGCACACTACGCTCGACGGGCAAGTCGCGCTTGGCCAGCTCGGTCATGCGGACTTCGATTTTCTGCAGATCTTCCGGCGTAAACGGGCGCTTATAAGAGAAGTCGTAATAGAAGCCGTTCTCGATCACCGGACCGATCGTCACCTGAGCATCCGGGAAAAGCTCCTTTACCGCATACGCAAGCAGGTGAGCCGTGGAATGTCGGATGACTTCGAGTCCGTCGGCATCCTTGTCGGTCACGATCGCCAGCGCAGTATCGTTTTCAAGCAGGAAGGACGTATCGACGAGCCGGCCTTCGACCTTGCCGGCCAGCGCGGCACGGGCCAGACCGGCGCCGATGGATGCGGCAACCTGGGCAATCGTCACGGGCTGCTCGAAACTGCGCACAGAACCGTCGGGCAAGGTGATATTGGGCATGATGGCTCGCTTACTGAAAAATCTGGGCAAAAAAAAAGTGCGGACGAGCCGCACTTTTCTTTTTTCTGGAAAACGCCTTACAGCAGACTCGTTGTTGCTTGGTCGTTGATGCTGCAAGTTCGAGACATCGTTTTCCTTCTTAGGTATGTGGTAGGCGCGATTGGACTCGAACCAACGACCCCCACCATGTCAAGGTGGTGCTCTAACCAGCTGAGCTACGCGCCTAAGAAGCCCGCATTATAGACGAGCCTGAGATTCTGTCAACAACTACTTTTATTTTCTTCGTCCGAAACCGCAACGGGCCATGCTGCAAGAAAACGCTCCCAGTGAGCGGCGCCGATACGACCAAGGGCTTCCCGGACGAAAAGCAGTTCGGCTTCGTATTGTGCCCGATCCAGTGCGCCTCGCATCAGCTGGAAGCGCAGGAACACCAGATAAGTGTTCACGACATCCGTTTCGCAGTAATCGCGGATTTCTGCGATACGTCCCTCGCAGTAGCCCTTCCAGACGGCGGAACCGTCCATGCCAAGCTTGCCGGGAAAACCCATCAGCTTGGCGAGGTCGTCGAGCGGTGCATTGGCCCGCGGCTGATAGAGCGCCAACAGATCCATCAGGTCAAGGTGGCGGGTATGGTAGCGCCCGATGTAGTTGTTCCATTTGAAATCGCGGGAATCGTTGTAATCCCCGTCGCCCAAATCCCAATAGCGCGAGGCACAAACCCCATGAAGCATGCCCCGGTAGTGCAGCACCGGCAGATCGAAACCGCCGCCGTTCCATGACACCAGCTGGGGCGTGAATTTCTCCACGCCATCGAAAAAACGCTGAACGATCTCTCCTTCGGTGCAGTCCGGCTCGGACAGCGAGAACACACGAAAGTGGCTGGCATCGCGCAGCACACAGGAAATCGTCACAATCCGCTGCAGGTGATGGGGCAGAAAATCGGTTCCGTTGGCGGCACGTCGCTGCTGGAATGCAAACTCGGCTACCTCTTCTGGACCGAGTTCGTCAGGCAGGCCATTCAGCCTGCGAATCCCGTCCACGTCGGGAATCGTCTCGATATCGAAAACGAGCGTGGTAGCCATTTTGACCATCAGCCCGGAAAAACACCGGTGGACAGATAACGGTCGCCCCGATCGCAGACAATCGAAACGATCACCGCATTCTCGAGCTGCTCGGCCAGGCGCAAGGCCACGCACATCGCGCCACCGGAGGATATCCCGGCAAAGATGCCCTCTTCCCGCGCCAGACGCCGGGTCATCTCCTCGGCATCCGCCTGGGAGACGTATTCGAGCCGGTCGACACGGGTCTTGTCGTAGATGCGCGGCAGATAGGCCTCGGGCCATTTACGGATGCCGGGAATCTGTGCGCCCTCCATCGGCTGGCAGCCGACGACGCAAACACCCGGATTTTTTTCCTTCAGATAGGTGGACACGCCCATGATCGTCCCGGTTGTGCCCATGCTGCTCACGAAGTGGGTCACGGTGCCGCCGGTCTGCTCCCAGATCTCCGGGCCGGTACCATCGACGTGAGCCTGGGGATTGTCGGGGTTGGCAAACTGGTCGAGGATGACGCCGCGCCCTTCGTCGCGCATGCGCTCGGCCACGTCGCGGGCCAGTTCCATGCCCCCCTCTTTCGGCGTCAGCACCAGTTCCGCACCGAAGGCACGCATGCTCTGGCGACGCTCGACACTCTGGTTTTCGGGCATCACGAGAATCATGGCGTAGCCGCGGATGGCGGCAGCCATTGCAAGGGCGATGCCGGTGTTTCCGCTGGTCGCCTCGATGAGCGTCTGGCCGGGGCTGATTTCACCGCGAGCCTCGGCCCGCAGGATCATCGACAGCGCGGGGCGATCTTTGACCGAACCGGCCGGATTGTTGCCTTCGAGCTTGGCGAGAATGACGTTGTTGCGACCGGCGCCGATGCGCTTGAGCCGGACCAGAGGGGTTTGGCCCACATAGTCTTCGAGAGTTTTGAATTCCATCGTTCGATCCAATCGGAAAATCCGGTTGAGGAGGTTTTACTCGATCATACCGACCGGCACTGATCCGCGAAGCCAACCTCACAAGGCGAATATTGCCCCGGAGCGAAAAGGGGCTTCCGCCGGAAGCCCCCGAAACCTATCGCGCCGCACCCGTCATCAGGGCCGGCCGATGCTCAGGTAGGTCAGACCGGCCTTACGCGGCAAGACCGGGTCGAAAATGTTGCGACCGTCGAAAATGACCGGACTCTTCAACTTCGCCTTGATCACATCGAAATCGGGACTGCGGAATTCCTTCCACTCGGTCACGATCACGAGTGCGTCGGCATTGTCGAGAGCCTGCATCGGGCGTTCGGCGTAAACGAGACGGGGTTCGTTGCCGAAGATGCGACGACTTTCCGTCATGGCCACAGGATCGTAGGCCGTCACCGTCGCGCCGCGCTTGAAGAGTTCGGCGATGATCACGCGACTCGGGGCGTCGCGCATGTCGTCGGTATTCGGCTTGAAAGCCAAACCCCACAGCGCAAAACGCTTGCCGCTCAAGTCTTCGCCGAAGCGGGCGACGATCTTGTCCACCAGCACGAGCTTCTGGGCATCGTTGGCGTCCTCGACGGCGTTGAGCACATGCAGCTTGTGCCCGGCATCGGCTCCGGTTTTGATGAGCGCCTTGACGTCCTTCGGGAAGCAGGAGCCGCCATAACCACAGCCGGCATACAGAAAATGGTAGCCGATACGCGGATCGCTGCCGATGCCCTGACGGACCAGTTCGATGTCGGCACCGAGGTTTTCCGCCAGCAGAGCGAGTTCGTTCATGAAGCTGATCCGCGTGGCCAGCATCGCGTTGGCCGCATACTTCGTCAGTTCGGCGCTGCGCAGATCCATGATCAGGAGCTTTTCGTGGTTGCGCTGGAAGGGCGCGTACAAGGCCTTCATCAAAAAGATGGCCTGATCGTCTTCGGCTCCGACGACGATGCGGTCCGGACGCATGAAGTCATCCACCGCCGCACCTTCTTTGAGAAACTCGGGGTTGGACACCACCGCATAGGGAATGGCCACCCCGCGGGCATCGAGTTCGGCCTGAACCGCGATCTTGACCTTGTCGGCGGTGCCGACCGGCACGGTGCTCTTGTCGACGATCACCTTGTAATCGGTCATGTGGCGACCGATCGCCTGCGCCGCCGACAGCACGTATTTCAGGTCGGCCGAGCCGTCTTCGTCGGGCGGCGTGCCAACCGCGATGAACTGGATGGTGCCGAACTGAACGGCCTCCTCGACATCCGTCGTGAAGTGCAGGCGTCCGGCAGCCACGTTACGGGACACGATCTGATCCAGACCCGGTTCGTGGATGGGGATGCCGCCTTCGTTGAGAATACGGATCTTCTCCGGATCCAGATCCAGGCACAGCACATCGTTGCCCATTTCAGCAAGACAGGCACCGGACACCAGCCCCACGTAACCCGTACCGACCACGGTGATTTTCATATTCTCATTCCCGAGATGAATCTAGATAAGCGTGCCAACACTGGGCATCCGCGCTAAAGAAAAACCGCATCCAAAGGCTAGGGGGAAAGATCGAATTCCTCGGTGCGCTTGGGCGGGTAGGTTTCCCAGCCACCGCAGGCCGGGCAACGCCAGTAAAACTGCCGCGCCTTGAAGCCGCAGGCATCGCAACGATAGCGCGCAACGCGACGCGTATGCCCGTGAACCAGCCCCTTCACCAACTCGATGTCGGTGCGCTGCTCGGCCGGCGCCGTCAGCAACGCCGCTTCCAGAAACTTGTCCAGACCAAGCAGCGTAGGATTCCGACGCAACTCGTCGCGCACCAGGTGATAGGCGACCTGCGGACCTTCCTTCTGCAACTCCCACTGGAACAGCGCGTCGAGGAGATCCAGCGAGGGATACTGCTCAAGGTAGCTACGCAGCAACTGGATACCCTGCTCCAGCTGCCCGAGACGCCGGTATGCATCCATCAGCCGCTCTGCAACCAGGGCAAGATAAACCGGATTCTGGCTTTCCACTTTCTTCCAGGCTTCCAGCGCGGCCTTATCGTCACCGCGGGCCGCATAGAGATCGCCCAACAGCATGCTCGCGCGCACCGACTTGCGATTCATCTCGAGCGCCCGGCCAATGCTGACGAGCGCATCGTCGAAACGGGAATTGGCTATATCCGCGCTGGCCAGTTCGCAGTGGAAATTGGAGACTTCCTTTTCCCAAAGCACACCCTCGTGGGGCAGCGCCTCGGCAATATCGATGGCTTTGCGCCAGTCTTTTTCCTGCTGGTAGATGTCGAGCAGGTTCTTGAGCGCGAAATCGTTGAGGCGTGTATCGCGCAATTTGACGAAAACCGCCTCGGCGCGATCCAGCAGGCCAGCCTTGAGAAAGTCGAGCCCGAGTTCGGACAGCGCTTGCTGGCGCTGCTCATCGGAAAGATCGTCGCGATCGACCAGCGTCTGGTGCATGCGGATCGCCCGATCCGTCTCGCCGCGCCTGCGAAACAGGCTGCCGAGGGCGAAATGCAGTTCGACGGTCTGGTTATCGATCCGGACCGCCTCGATGAAGGCATCGATGGCCTTGTCGGGCTGCTCGTTAAGCAGAAAATTGAGTCCAGTCAGATAAGTCCGCGGTAAAGCGCGGGATTCCTTGACCAGATGCTTGATATCGACCCGCGCCGCCAACCAGCCCAGCGCGAAGAACAGCGGAAACGCCAGCAGCCACCATAGTTCGAATTCCATGGAATCAGTAGCTCTCCGGCAGATCGGGCCCGTGGGCCAAGGGGAGCTGGCTTCTGCCTTCGGGAGACTCTCTGCCCTCTCGCTGCCCTCGGAGATGACCGATCTCCCGATGCTGGCGATATAGCGTGGCAACCGTCGCCGTCACACCGATCAGAACGCCGATCACGACGAACAGCAGAATGACGAGCACCAGCGGCACATGCCACTGCGCACCAAAGAAGAACCGCAGCACGACCACGTCGTCATTCTTGACGGCAAAGCCGAACAGCAACAGAAACAGGAAAAGCCGGAAAATCCAGATAAGTGCGCGCATCCCGAAATTATCCTCGACGCCGACAAAAAAAAGAAGGCGGCTTTCGCCGCCTTCGTGATTGAGCTGAAGGGCTCCGGTCAACTTCGACCTGGATAGCGACGGGGTTCACCCCATCATATCCACGCGCTCTCTCAACTCCTTGCCCGCCTTGAAATGCGGAACATATTTTTCCGGCACCTGCACCTTCTCACCGGACTTGGGATTGCGCCCAACCCGCGGTGGGCGGTAGTTCAAGGCAAAGCTGCCAAAGCCGCGGATCTCGATACGATCACCCCGCGACAAGGCGTCGGTCATCGCATCGAGAATCATCTTGACCGCGAACTCGGCGTCCTTCGCAACCAACTGGGGAAAACGCTCCGCCAGCCGGGCGATGAGCTCCGACTTGGTCATGCCCGAGCCGCTTACTTCTGCTCGTTGAGCTTGGCCTTCAGCAGCGCACCGAGGTTGGTGGTGCCGCTGGCAGCGGAAGCGCTGTCAGACGCCAGCTTGCTCATCGCTTCGTTCTGCTCGACCTGATCCTTCGCACGAATCGACAGGTTGATACCGCGGGTCTTGCGATCAACGTTGACGATCAGCGCTTCGACTTCTTCGCCAACCTTCAGCAGCTGGGAGAGGTCATCCACGCGATCGCGGGAGAACTCGGAGGCGCGCAGGTAGCCTTCGACATCGCTGTTGAGGGCGATCACGGCGCCACGGGCATCAACCGACTTCACGGTGCCATTGACGAGGGTGTTCTTGTCGTGGGTGGCGATGAAGTTGGTGAAGGGGTCGCCATCGAGTTGCTTGATGCCGAGGGAGATACGCTCCTTCTCGACGTCGATGTTCAGCACAACGGCTTCGACTTCGTCACCCTTCTTGTACTGGCGGACGGCTTCTTCGCCGGTCAGCGACCAGGACAGATCGGACAGGTGAACCAGACCGTCGATACCGCCTTCGAGGCCGATGAACACGCCGAAGTCAGTCAGGGACTTGATCTGACCGCGGACCTTGTCACCCTTCTTGTGGTTGATCGCGAAATCGTCCCACGGGTTGGACATGCACTGCTTCATGCCCAGAGAGATACGGCGACGGTCTTCGTCGATTTCCAGGATCATCACTTCGACTTCGTCGCCCAGCTGGACAACCTTGGTCGGGTGGATGTTCTTGTTGGTCCAGTCCATTTCGGAAACGTGCACCAAGCCTTCGATACCCTGCTCGACTTCAACGAATGCGCCGTAGTCGGTGATGTTGGTCACCTTGCCGAACAGGCGGGTGCCCTGCGGGTAACGACGGGAGATGCCCACCCACGGATCTTCGCCCAGCTGCTTGAGGCCGAGGGAGACGCGGTTCTTCTCTTGATCGAACTTGAGCACCTTGGCTTCGAGTTCGTCGCCGACCGACAGCACTTCCGACGGGTGACGCACGCGACGCCAAGCCAAGTCGGTGATGTGCAGCAGGCCGTCGATACCGCCGAGGTCGACGAATGCGCCGTAGTCGGTGATGTTCTTGACGATACCCTTGACGACGGTGCCTTCCTTGAGGGTTTCGAGGAGCTTCTGACGCTCTTCGCCCATGGAGGCTT
>CALMXT010000063.1 GCA_937871125.1 uncultured Zoogloea sp.
TCGTTGAAGGTGAGGGTGACCACCGACAGGCCGGTGATCGACACCGAGCGCAGCTGGGTCATGCCCGGCACGCCGCTCATCTCGCGTTCGATGGGCAGGGAGACGGTGCGTTCGACTTCTTCCGGCGCTTGTCCGATGGCCTGGGTGACGACCTGGACCTGCACGTCCTGCACGTCGGGGAAGGCTTCGATGGAGATCTGGTTGACGGCGTAGAGGCCGTAGCCGAGCAGGGCCAGCGCGATGATGATGATGAAGGCGCGCTGGCGCAGGGCGAGGGTGATGAGGGTGTCGAACATGACGGCTTACCGGGAGCTGCTGGCCAGTTCGGCGTTGAGCAGCAGGGCGCCGACGCCGACGACCTTGTCGCCGCCCTTCACGCCGTTCCAGACGTAGGCGTAGCTGCGCGTCTGCACGGCGAGGGTGACTTCGCGCTTCTCGAAGACGCCGGCTTCCCGCTCGACGAAGACGTAGTTTTTGACGCCTTCGACGAGCAGGGCGCCGGTGGGGATGCGGGGGAGTTCTTCCCGGCTGTCGGCCAGGATGGCGACTTTGGCGTACATCTCGGGCTTGAGCAGGCCTTCGCGGTTGTCCACCGCCACCCGCGCCTGGATGCGGCGGGTCTGCGGGTCGAGGGTCGGGGCCACGTGCACGACCTTGCCGGTGAAGCTGCGCTGCGGGTAGGCGGAGACTTCGACCTGGGCGGACTTGCCGACGGTGACGATGGGCAGGTCGCGCTCGGGCACGTCCACCAGCACCGACAGGCGGCTCATGTCGGTGACGATGAAGAGCGGTTCGTCGCTGTCGGGGCGGACTTCCATGGCCGGGTTGATGCGGCGGGCGGCGACCACGCCGGCGATCGGTGCGCGCAGTTGGTAGCGCTCGCTGCCGGGGCCGGCCGTGCCGCCGGGGGCGAGGTTGGCCAGACGCAGGCGGGCGCGTTCGGCTTCGGCCTGGGCCTGCTGCCATTCGGCCTGGGCGACTTCGAGATCGCGGCGGGCCACGACTTCGGCGGCGAAGAGGCTGCGGCTGCGGTCGAGGGCGGCTTTTTTCAGCTGGGCGTCGGCCTGGGCCTTGGCCAGATCGGCGGCGGCGGTGCCGAGTTCGGGGGCGTCGAGCACGGCCAGCACGGCGCCGGCCTTGACCGTGTCGCCGATGTTGGCGCGGATTTCGACGACCCGGCCGGGAATCGGGGCGAACAGGCGTGCGGTGGCGTTTTCGTCGTAGGCGACGCGGGCGGCCAGCGGTTCGTCCATCGGCACCGGGGCGAGTTCGGCGCGCTCGACCTTGAGCTGGGAGAGCTGCGGGGCGGCGGTGGGGAAGCGCAGCACGCCGGGTTCGGCGGAGGGCTTCTGGACCACGGCTTCGGTCGGCGCTTCGGGCGGCGCGCTGCGGAAATACAGGGCGCCGCCGGCGATGGCTGCGGCGGCGAGGAGGGCGATGACGAGGGTTTTGCGCTTCATTGGGAGTCTCCGGCCAGACGCAGCATGAGGGTGGCGCGGGCGAGGTCGGCGCGGGCCTGGATGGTTTCGATGCGCGCGGCGCGCAGGCTGCGCTGGGTGTCGAGGTAGTCGGTGAGGCTCATGCCGCCCTTCTGGATGGCGACGTCGGCGCCGCGGCCGGCCCGTTCGGCGGCCGGCAGGACGACCTCGGCCAGGCGCCGGTAGCGCGATTGGCGGGCGGCGTATTCGGCGCGCAGGCGGCTTTGCTCGCTGCTGACGAAGGCGCGGGTGGCGATGAGTTGCTGTTCGGCGGCGCCGTAGTCGGCCTCGCTCCTGGCGATGTCGCCGCGGTAGTCGTTGCCGAACATGAGCGGGACCGACAGGCTGAGGCCGTAAGAGGTGGTGGAGAAGGCGTTGTTGGCGTTGGCCGGGGCGTGTTCGTACTGGAGGCCGACGGAGACGTCGCGGGTGCGCTGGGCGCGGGCCAGTTCGCGCAGGGCGTCGGCCTGTTCGACGCGGCGGCGGGCGGCGACGAGGTCGGCCCGTTCGGCTTCGGTGCCGGCCGGGGCGGGTTCGGCGCTCGGCCACTCGTCGGTGGTCTGCAGGCCCGCGGGGGCGATCCGGTTGCCGAGCAGCAGGGCCAGGGCGATGCGCGCCCGGTCGAGATCGAGCCCGGCCTGGACGGCGTCGTTGGCAACCCGGGCGGCGTCGGCGGCGAAGCGCGCCACGTCCACGCCGGCCAGATCGCCGGCCTTGCCGCGCAGCTCGGCGGCGTCGGCGGCGCGGCGGGCGAGGGCGGCGTTTTCGTCGGCGATGCGGCGAATCTCGCGGGCGGCGCGCAGGTCGAGCCAGGCGTTGGCGAGGTCGATGCGGGCGAGGCGGACGGTGTTGTCGAGATCGGCGCCGGTGGCCGACAGGTTGCTTCCGGCGGCCTTGAGGCGCAGATCGCGCTTGTTGCCGCGCTCGACGAGCTGGTCGAGGCGCACGGTGTTGTCGGTAGCCTGTTTCCAGAAGCTGTTGCTGCCGTTGCGGCCGGGGTCGGTGCTGGTGGCGCCGACGGTGAGCTGCGGATTGGGGCGGGCGCCGGCGATGTCGATGCCGGCCCGGGCGCCGGCCAGCGCGGCGCGGGCCTGGAGGATGGCGGGGTTGGCGTCGAGGAGGATCTTTTCCGCTTCGGGAAGGCTGAGACGGGCTTCTTCGGTGCCCTGAGCCAGGCCGGCAAGCGGCGGGAACAAGGCGATCAGGGCGATGAGAAGACGACGGTGGCGATCTGGGAAGTGGACGGGGCGCATACGTGCTGGCTCAAACGGTCAGCTTTCCAGTTTAGGTCGCGCGCCTGTCGGTCAGCTTACTTTTTCCTTGCACGAAGCTTGCGCATCCGCCGCCTGCGGGGTGGGAAGGGCGCTGGCGAGGGGGCCGTAGCGCTGATGGAGCAGCCAGACCAGGTCGACCAGTTCGGGCTGGTTGAGGTGGGGCACGCCGGAGATCGTCAACACGAAGCGCTGCGGGCCGACGTGCAAGGGCCAGAAGCCGAGCTGACTGTGGCCGGCGGCGTCGGGGATGGCCCAGGCGCTGCCGTAGATGCGCAGGTCTTGGGCGAGGGGGCGTCGGTGGCGGCTGTGCAGGCTGGCGAGGTCGGCCGACAGGGCGGCGAGTTCTTCGGCGAGGGTGTCGTCGAGGCCGGTGCTGGCGAGGTGAAAGCCGTGGGCGTCGGCGAGCAGCGCGCGGCGGTCGCCGGACAGGGCGGGCAGCAGACGCGGCAGCGCGGTCTCGACCGGGTCGCCGATCGCGCTGCGGGGGGCGCGCAGATACTGGACCCAGCCGGCGCTGGCAAGGCGGCGCACGAAGCCGTCGTCCTCGTCGCGCCAGCGGGGCGTGACCGCCTGGGCGAAGAGCAGGCGGATGAAGCCGCGCAGGCGGTCGTTGGCCGGCTCGGCGGAGGCGAAGTAGGCGCCGGCGGGGGTGGGGAGCAGGAAGTGCCGTGGGGCTTTCGCCCTCGAGGCTGGGCTCATGCCCTCGCCACCGGGTCGATGACGCTGAGGACGGCTTCGATGAGCAGGCAGACGTCGCGGCGTTCGCGGGCGTCCACCTCGAAGACCGGCACGCAGCCGAAGCCGGCTTTGTCGAGTTCGGCTTGGTAGTCGGCCAGACGCGGGGTGCTACGCTGATCGGCGTGGGTGACGCCGATGGCGACGGCGGTCTTGCGGATGAAGCCGCTGAAGGCGCCGAGATAGAAGCGCAGTTCGCGCAGCGGATCGCCGCGGGCGTTGTCGATCAGCAGGATCAGCGCGATGCCGCCTTCGGTGAGGATTTCCCACATGAAGTCGAAGCGCGGCTGGCCGGGGGTGCCGTAGAGGTGGATGGTGCTGCCGTCGGCGAGCTTCATCGCGCCGTAGTCGAGGGCGACGGTGGTCTGGGGCTTGATGTCGCGGACTTCGTCGGAGGCGGCGGTGTCGGTGCGGACCGGCGGGATGTCGCTGGCCGCCGAGACCGCCGTCGTTTTGCCGGCCCCGACCGGGCCGGCGAAGATGATCTTGTAATGACTCATCGGGCGCGGTCAGCCGGTTGCGGCCTCGCCGAGACGGGCACCGAGCAGCTTGCCGAGGATGCGTTTGAACAGTCCGCGCATCGGTGGGGCCGGCTGGGTGCCGTCGCTACCGGGCCGGGTCATCCGCGCCGCGGCGAGGGCGGCCGGCGTGGCTACCTGTTCGACCAGGCCGAGGGCGTGGCAGGCGCTGTAGAAGGCGAAGACGTAGCGTTGCGGCACGCCCAGGGCGTGCACGGTGTCGCGCAGGCTGAAGCCGCCCTTCGACCATAGCCCGGCGATGCGCATGGCTTCGGGGGGGACCGCCAGACGGGTGAGGTTGGGCCAGCAGCGCAGGCGCACCGGGTGGTCGAGATGGGTGCCGCGGGGCAGGCGTCCGCGCGAGGCCCACAGGGCCACGTCCCATTCGAGGGCTTCCAGCGGCCGGCTGACGAGGCCGCCGATCACGGGCGCATCGCGGGATTCGACCCGGCCCATGGTGACGGTGCCGCGGGTCGGCAGCTGGGCCAGGGCGCGCAGGGCGTTGGTGCTGCGCGCCTGGTAGGCAAGACCGCTGCGCGGATCGAGGAAGAGGGCGGCGCCGCTGCCGTCGTCGATGCGCACCGGGCGGCGGATCTCGCGGGCGTGGGCCAGCGCGCGGGCGATCTCGCCCTGCAGAAAGTGCTCCGGGGCGTAGTAGATGGCGGCGTGGGCGGCGGGGTTGTCCAGGTCCACATCGGGCATGGAGCCGACGTAGAAGGTGGAGAGGCGTTCTTCGAGCTGGCGCAGCAGCACGACGGGGTCGGCGTTGGCCGGACGACGGCCGGCGTTGCGATCGAACAGTGCCTCGATGGGCATTTCGTCGGGAATGTCTTCGGCCCGGGAGGCGGTGTCTGCGGCGACGGCGGGAGGGGCTGCTTCGGGCTCGGCGCTTGCGACCGCGGCCGGGGCGGCGGCGCTGGCCGGCTGGGTAGCGGGGAGCAGGCGGCGGGCTTGTTCCAGCGCCGCCGAAAAGGCGGCCAGACCGACCGGCTTGGTGACCGCCACGGTCAGCGGATCGTCGAGCGGCTTGGGCGCCTGGGCGCTGACGATGAGCGGCCGGGCGGGATAGAGCAGGCGGTGGCCTTCGAGCAGATAGGTGCCGAGGTCGCTGTCGATGTCGATGAAGGCCACGTCGGCCGCTTCCTCGTCGGTGATCTGGCAGGCGCGGTGATCGACCCGCGAGAGAAAGATCTCGAAGGCGTACAGCGAGCGGCTGTCCATGCCGGAATGGCACAGGCGCAGAGTGGTCTGGGCGTTCATCGGTGGGTTCTCCTGGAGGTCAGGGGGCGAGGCTGGCTGTGCCGACGAGGCCGCGCGTCAGCACGGAACGGCGGGCCGGTGGCTGGATGGGCTGCTCGGCCCGCACGCCGCTGGCGAGGTGACGGGCGAGAAAGAGGCGCTGCGGCTGGCCGAGCAGCAATACGGTGCGGGACAGTAAAGTCGACTTGAGGCCGGTGCCGCGTTCGGCGAGGGCGATGAAAAGATCCACCAGCGCGCCGTAGATCGCGTCGGCATCGCCGGTTCCCTGCGCCAGCATGACCCGCAGGGTGTGGCCTTTCAGGTCGTCCGGGCGGCGGGCGAGATGCATTTCGAGATAGTTCAGCACCCGGCCGGCGTCGCCGGGCAGATGAGGGCTGCTTGCGTGGGCCCGGAAGGCGGGCTCGGGTCGTTCCACCATCTAGGCTCCCGTTGCTGCGGCATGCCGCAATGCAATATGACGGAATGGATTATAGGTGGGGTGTCGTCGCCTGAATTGTGAGGTTTTGAGTACTTCTGTTAGATATACAGTTTTTGACAATTGACTGCGGTGGACGCCTCGCGGGGCGCGCCCGTTTATCATCAAGCGCGAGGGTTTGGCCGGCAGCCTTGCCGGGAAGGACCGGTTTTTTTGTCAGGGGTATCCATGAACAAGTCATTGAGGTTGTCCGAAAAGTGGTTCCGCGCCGGGTTGTGGCTGGTGGCCTTCCTGTTCGGCAGTTTTTTGATCGGGCTGGGCGGAAAGATCGTTGCCAATCTGCCCAAGGTCGAGCAGCGCTACAGCCTTGAGGATTTCATCGACCGGGCCGGCGCCGAGCGGACCCGGGCCGTCATCGTCCAGGCGCGCCAGACCCGGCAGGCCGCCGAAGAGCAGCTCGATCAGGCGCAGCTCAAGCTCAATACTCAGCGCGCCGATGCGGCGAGCGCCCGCGAAACCTTCAACAACTGGCTGGCCACCCGCCACGCCACCCAGCGTCCGGAGCAGGACCGGGAACTGATCGTGCGCACCGCCGCGCTCGACGAACTGAAAGCGAATGAGCGCCGGGCGCTGGCGGCCGTCGAGCGCCAGCAGCAGATTGCGCTCGACGCCCGTCAGGCCGAGCAGCATGCCGGCGAGCAACTGCGACAGCTCGAGCAGGCCGCGTCGGTCAAGCTTTCCGAAGCCCTGCGGAGCCAGGAATTGCGTGTTTTCTTCTACCGCCTGACGCTGACTTTGCCGCTGCTCGGCATCGCCGGCTGGCTGTTCGCGAAGAAGCGCAAGGGCAGCGGCTGGCCCTTCGTGTGGGGCTTCATCTACTTTGCGTTGTTCGCGTTTTTTGTGGAACTGGTGCCCTATCTGCCGGACTATGGTGGCTACGTGCGCTATGCGGTGGGGATTGTGGTGACCGTCGTGGTCGGTCGGCAGGCCATCGCGGCCCTCGAGCGCTATCTCAAGCGCCAGAAGGAGGCCGAGGCCCGGCCCGACGTGGAGCGCCGTCAGGAGCTGAGCTACGACACCGCGCTGGCCCGGCTGGCCAAGAATGTGTGCCCGGGTTGCGAGCGGGCGGTGGATTTCAAGAACACGGGCATCGACTACTGCCCCCACTGCGGCATCTGCCTGTTCGACCGTTGCGCCAAATGCGAGCAGCGGAAGAGCGCCTTTTCCCGTTTCTGCCACGCCTGCGGGGCGCCGGCACAGGGCGCAGGCTGAGCGTGGAGTCGGGCGTCCCCTCTGTCAGCTCACGCGCCGGTGCGCTGCCGGTCGGCGGAACCGTCCGCCGCATCCGGGACGGCGTCGTGTTCGGGCGAGGTGCTTGCGAGCCAGGCTTCGTAACCGCCTTTGAGCGGGCGCACCGACAGATAGCCGGCTTGCAACAGTTGGCGCGCGGCCTGCACGGCGCCGGCGTCTTCCGGGCAGGCGCAGAGGGTGACGATGGGCCGATCCTTGGGCCAGGCGCCGACGGCATCCGACAGCTTATCGAGTTCGGCGTGGGTTGCCCCGGGGATCGGGCCGGTCTGCGCCACCATCGCCGGCCCGCGCAGATCGAGGAGCAGCGGGGCGCGCGGCGTCCGCATGGCAGCCAGGAGCTCGGCAGGGGCGATGTGGGCGATCTGGGCCTGTTTGCGGAAGCGATATTTTTGCCACAGCTTCCAGCCCAGCCAGACGACCAGCAGGCTCACCAAGGCGGTCGCCGCGCTGCCGGCGTTGCGCTCCAGGTGGCCGATGGCGATCTGGACCTGGGCGCGCAGTATCCAGCCGGCGCCCAGCGCCAGTCCGGCCCACAGGGCGGCGCCCGCCGCCGCCGCGGCGAGAAAGCCCGGCAGCGCCATGCGCAGCGAGCCGGCAATCGGAGGCGCAACGGTCGAGAAGCCGGGGATGAACTTGGCGACGATGAGCGAACCCGGCCCCCAGCGCACGAAGCGCGCTTCGGTCTGGCTGACGCAGGAGCCGGGGTTGATCGACAGCCGGCACAGCCCGGACAGCACCCGGTAGCCGAAGGCCCGTCCGGCCAGATACCACACCCAGTCGGCCGCCACCGAGGCGAGTACGGCGGCGGCCAGCACCCCGGCCAGTTCGCCCGGGCCGGCGGCCAGACTGCCGGCCAGCAGCAGGGTTGGGACGGCGGGCACCGGGAGGCCGATCTGCTGCAGCAGCACGTTCATAAAAACGACCCAGACCGCGTCGCGCTGCAGGGATTCGGTGATCTGGGAGAGTTCCATCGGAGCGTCTTTCGATAGGTTTGCACGCCCCCTTGGCGACCGTTCTGCGGGGCGGCGGGTCAGCCGACCCGTTCGGCGATTTCCGCTTCGGCGGCGGCAAAACCCTTGTCCGCGCTTTCGGCGCCCATCGCCAGACCTTCGGCGTAGATGAACTCGACGTCGGTCATGCCGACAAAACCGAGCACGGCCTTCAGGTAGGGCACTTGCGAGTCGGCGGGCGTGTCGCGGTAGATGCCGCCGCGGGCCAGGGCCACGTAGACCTTCTTGCCCTTGATCAGGCCTTCCGGTCCGTTTTCAGTGTAACGGAAGGTCGTGCCGGCCTTGGCGATCGCATCGATCCAGGTCTTGAGCTGAACCGGCACGCCGAAGTTGTACATCGGCACGCCCAGCACGATCACGTCGGCGGATTGAACCTGGGCGATCAGCGCATCGTCAAGGGCGACGCGGGCGGCTTGCGCGGCCGTGCGTTGCCCCGCGGGCGTGAAGAGCGCCGTCAGCGCGGCTTCGTCGAGGACGGGGTGCGGATTGGCGGCGAGGTCGCGCAGTTCGACGGCGGCGGCCGGATGGCGGGCCTTCAGGCGGGCGACGATGCGGTCGGCAAGGCGGGTTGAGTTGGCGCCGGTGGAGCGGGCGCTGGTGTTGATCTGCAGGATTTTCATGGTCTGCTTTCCGGGGGCGTTTCAGTAGCGGGGCAGTTCGTTGGGGCGCAGGTCGAACAGCAGCACTTCGGCTTGCTCGCCTTGGCTGAAGTCGATTTCCTGTACATCGCGCAGACGGGCGCCGTCGCCGGCCGACATGCGCTGGCCATTCACCGTCAGCGCGCCGCGGGCGACATGGATGTAGGCGTAGCGCCCGGCGGGCAGCGCGATCGTGTGCCGTTCGGCACCGTCGAACAGGCCGGCATAGACGCGGGCATCCTGGTACACCGACAGCGAGCCGTCGGCGCCGTCGGGCGAAACGATCAGGCGCAGGCGCCCGCGCTTTTCGTCCGCGGTGAAGCGCTGCTGCTGGTAACGGGGGGCGACGCCTTTGCGGTCGGGCACGATCCAGATCTGCAGAAAATGCACGGCGTCGCTTTGCGAGGCGTTGTATTCGCTGTGCCGGATGCCGGTGCCGGCGCTCATCATCTGTACGTCGCCGGGGCGGATCACCGAGCCGACGCCCATCGAGTCCTTGTGTTCCAGCGCGCCTTCGAGCACGTAGGAAAAAATCTCCATGTCCCGGTGCGGGTGGGTGCCGAAGCCTCCGCCGGCCGCGACGCGGTCGTCGTTGATCACCAGCAGATCGGAAAAGCCGGTCTGCTCGGGGTCGTGGTAGCTACCGAACGAGAACGTGTGCTGCGAATACAACCAGCCAAAATTCGCGATGCCACGTTGGGCGGCGGGTCTCAGTTCCAGCATGGTGATTCCTCTCTGTTGTGCTCGGGGTGAAAGCGCTGCCGGCGGGGTCGGCAGCGGGTCGGGCGCTTATTGCTTGATCGCTTCGACGGCGATGTCGATGCGCACTTCGTCGCCAACGTAGGGCGCGTACTTGCCGGCGTTGAACTCGGAACGCTTGACGACGGTGAAGGCGTTGGCGCCGATGGCATCCTTTTTGAACATCGGGTGCGGCATGGCCTGGAAGCTGGTCACCGTCAGGGTCACCGGCTTGGTGACGCCCTTGATGGTCAGGTTGCCATCGACGGAAACCGGCTTGTCGCCTTCGAACACCACTTTGGTCGATTTGAAGGTGGCGGTCGGATAGCGGGCGGTGTCGAGGAAGTCTTCGCCCTGGATGTGTTCGTTGAAGAGCGGAAAGCCGGTGTTGACCGATTGGGTGTCGATCACCACATCGACGGAGCCGGTGCGGGCGGCCTTGTCGAGGACGACGGTGCCGGTGGTCTTGTCGAAGCGAGAGAGCTGCTGCGAGTAGCCGAAGTGGTTGTACGAAAAGCGCGGAAAGCTGTGGGCGCCGTCCAGGGTGTAGGTTTCCGGGGCGGCCAGCACCGGGGCGGCGGCCGCGGCGGAAAGGACGAGGGCGGCGGCGATGCGGGTCAGGGTTTGCATGGTGGATTCCTGTCTGATTTCGGTCGATGGGGTGTCCGCCTTGCCGGCGCTGGGTTGCAGGCAAGGGCGATGGACGTACTGTATCGGTCCAGAGACGTGCGAAATAGAGGACGATCGGCAATGCTTTGTTGTCGAAAAAGCAACGCCGAGCGCGGTGACGCTTTAGCGTCGATGGACGTCGTGGGTCACGAAGGGTCGGTCTGCCGTGGGCATGTTCAGCCATTCGGGGTGCTGCAGGCTGCGCCGGATGTCGGCCAGACCGCTTTCCCAGTGGTCGCGCATCGTCGGTGCGCCGAACTGGAAATCCTTGTAATTCCCCTCGCAGGCCTTGTCCGCGTAGATGAGGTGGATCACGTTGATCAGGCGGTCGCAGGCTTCGCGCTCGGCGCGCTGATACCAGGGGTTGTCCTGGCGGGCGGATTCCGGCACGAGGGCCATCAGTTCGGTGAGCAGGACGCGTTTCTTCTGCATCTCTTCCATGTAGGACGTGATCATCCGGGTGCGGCTGGAGTACTGGATGTCCTTCAGGCGCACCGCGGCGGTGGCGAGGTCGGAGGGCAGGGCGCCGTGGGCGCTCCAGAGGTCGACCTGAAAGATCAGCGAGTTTTTGCGCGGCACGGTTTCGAGGATTTTCTGGAGCGGGGTGTTGGATACGACGCCGCCGTCCCAGTAGTAATCCCCGTCGATCTCGACCGCCGGAAAGCCCGGCGGCAGGGCGCCGGAGGCCATGAAGTGTTCGGCCCGCAGGGTCTCCCGGGTGTTGTCGAAGTAGACGAAATTGCCGGTCTGCACATTGACGGCGCCGACCGAGACGCGCATCTGGCGGCTGTCGTTGAGGCGCTCGAAGTCGACCATCGCTTCGAGGGTGGCCTTGAGCGGCTTGGTGTCGTAGAAGCTGGCCGCGCCGGGGGAACCCGGCGCAAGGGTCTCGAAGGGGCTGCGCGGCACGAAGAAGCCGTTTTGCCCTTCGGTGAGCGCCCGCCACGCCTCCCAGCCATTGGCCAGCCCGATCAGCGGGGACGGCCAGTCCTTGAAATCCATGTGGCTCAAGGGGCTGGGCGGAAGGAGCGGAGGCCGGCAGATGGTCTGCCAGAATTCTCGCAGCCGTTCGACCCGCTTCTCCGGCGGGTTGCCGGCGATGATTGCCGCATTGAGCGCGCCGATGGAAATGCCGGCCACCCAGTTCGGATGCAGGTCGGCGGCGGCCAGTCCCTGGTAGACCCCGGCCTGATAGGCGCCGAGGGCGCCGCCGCCCTGCAGGACCAGGGCAAGCGTCTGATAGCGGTGGCCGACGGGCAGGCTCGGGCTATGGTAGAGGCCGTCGTCCGCCTGGCAGGCGGGGCTTGGGGAATGTGCGCTCATAGGGGCTCCTTACTGCATGTGCCAGCCGTGGCTGACGATGAAGGACTGGCCGGTGAGGGCCGCGCTGGGGAAGGCCGCCAGAAACAGCGCGGTCTGTGCCACGTCGTCGATGGTGGTGAACACGCCGTCGACCGTGCGATCGAGCATCACGTTCCTGACCACCTGTTCTTCGCTGATGCCCAGCTCCCTGGCCTGTTCGGGAATCTGCTTGTCCACCAGCGGGGTGCGCACGAAGCCCGGACAGATCACGTGGGAGCGGACATTGTGCTCGGCGCCTTCCTTGGCCAGCACGCGGGAGAGGCCGAGCAGGGCGTGCTTGGCCGCGACATAGGCCGATTTCAGCGGCGAGCCTTCGTGGGAATGCACCGAACCCATGTAGATCACCGTTCCGCCGCGTTTGTCCCGGTACATGTGCTGGAGGGCGGCCTTGGTGGTGAGGAAGGCGCCGTCCACGTGAATGGCCTGCATCTTCTTCCAGTCGGCAAAGCTGTAATCGACGATGGGTTTGACGATCTGGATGCCGGCGTTGGAGACCAGGATGTCGAGCTGGCCGAAGGCGTCGACCACCGCCTGGGTGCCGGCATTGACGGCGTCTTCGCGGGTCACGTCCATGGCTACGCCGAGCGCCCGGCCGCCAGCCGCGTTGATTTCGTCGGCGGTCTGTTGCGCCGCAGTTTGGTTGATGTCGGCAATCGCCACGCTTGCGCCGTTTCTGGCGTAGAGGAGGGCGATTTCCTTGCCGATGCCGCTTGCGGCTCCGGTGATGAGGGCGACTTTTCCGTTCAGCATGTTGGTTTCCTTTTGGGGTTCAAGCGAGATAGTCGAAAACAACTTCACCCAACCCGAGGGTCAGGTCGGCCACGATGTGGCGTGCGCCGAGCACTTCGAGCACCGGCAGGTCCGCGACCGGCGCCAGTGCATGGGGGAACAGCGACAGTGCCGCCGGCCCGGTCCAGGCGCCTTTGACGGTTACGTCCTGCAGGTGGTAGCGCACCAGTTCGCAGATGCGCGCCGTGCCATCCACGTGGGGAATGATCTTGAGCAGGAAGTTCGGCGTGTCGGCGAGGCCGCGCCGGGCGGTCTCGGCGTCGAGGGCTTTGTGCTTGTAGCCCATCGTGGCGGTGGCGATCCGCACCGGGCCATAGTCGAGTTCGCCGATCAGGGTGTCGGTGTGAACCTTCAGACTGGGGCTGGCGAGCTTTTTCGGGAAACCCCACAGCTCGCGGCCGCCCGC
>CALMXT010000064.1 GCA_937871125.1 uncultured Zoogloea sp.
CTGCAGGAAGAAACCACCGCGCTGGGCATTCCCTGCCTCACCCTGCGCGAAAACACCGAGCGTCCGGTGACCATCGACGAAGGCAGCAACGTGCTGGTCGGTACCGACCCTGCACGCATCCTCGAAGAAGCGGGCAAGGTGCTGGCCGGCCAGGGCAAGCACGGCCGTCGCCCGGCCCTCTGGGACGGCAAGGCCGCCGAGCGCATCGTGGCCGAACTGGATCGTTTGCTGCCGGCCTGAACCCGGCCGTCCCCATGAAAAAGCCGCTGACGGCAATGCCGCAGCGGCTTTTTTGCACTCGGGACGGCGGTATTCAGCCAGCTTCGTTTTTGCCGCTGCCGAGGGGCGTGAACAGCGCTTCGACGAACTCCTTGGCCCGGAAGGTTTGCAGGTCGTCGATCTGTTCGCCGACGCCGATGAAACGCAGCGGCTTGGGGCTCTGGCGGGCGATGGCCGCCACCACGCCGCCTTTGGCGGTACCGTCGAGTTTGGTGAGGACCAGGCCGGTGACGCCGATGGCCGCGTCGAAGGCCTTGACCTGCTGCAGCGCGTTTTGGCCGATGTTGGCGTCGAGCACCAGCAGGACTTCGTGCGGCCCGGAGGGCTCCGCCTTCTGGATGACGCGGCGGACCTTGGCGATTTCTTCCATCAGGTGCAGCTGCGTGGGAAGACGGCCCGCGGTGTCGGCCAGCACAATGTCGATGTTGCGTGCGCGGGCGGCACTGATGGCATCGAACACCACGGCGGCCGGGTCGCCGGATTCCTGGGCGATGACGGCCACGCCGTTGCGCTCGCCCCAGGTCATCAACTGTTCGCGGGCGGCGGCGCGGAAAGTATCGCCGGCGGCCAGCAGCACGCTCTTGCCTTCGTTCTGGAAGTGCTTGGCGAGCTTGCCGATGGAGGTTGTCTTGCCCGAGCCATTCACGCCCGCGATCATGATGATGTAGGGGCGGTGGCCGCTGATTTCGAGGGGTTGCTCCAGCGGGGCGAGAATGGACAGCAGGCCTTCGGCCAGCGCGCTTTGCAACTGATCGGCGGTTTCGAGCTTGTCGCGCTTCCAGCGCAGGCGTAGTTCCTTCAGCAGGTGCTGGGTGGCATCCACGCCGCAGTCGGCCATCAGCAAGGTGGTTTCGAGTTCTTCGAGGAATTCCTCGTCGATCTTGCGGCGCGAGAACAGACTGGTCAGACCGCCGAGCCCGCCGCCGATCTGTTCGCGCGTGCGCGACAGGCCGGAGCGCAGGCGGTCCATCCAGGAGCGTTTTTTCTCCTGCTCGGGAGCCGGGGTGGAAACGGGGCGGGGCGCGGTTTCGGGGGCCGCGACGACGGGGGGCGGCGCGGAAACTGCCGCGGTTTGTGTCGGAGCCGCCAGCGTTTCCGGCGCCGCTGCGGGCGTTTCGGGAGGCGTATTGCCACCCTTGAGGGTTTTCTTCAGGAAACCAAACATGAGGAGCCGGGTCAGAGTGAGTTCGATCGGGACGGGCTGCGGGTGGAAATACCCCACGCTGCCCGATTGGCCGGGCCACCGGAATGCCGCTATGATCCGCGCGGCATCAAGCCCGCAGTATCGGATCCGACTGGACCCGATACTGCGGCCGGCAACCATCAATTTTCAATTTTACCAGATGCTTCAAGAGCCTATGATGAATCGCAGTTTGCGCATCGGCGTCGTTGCCGGCGTCCTGTCCGCGGCCGTCGCCGTGGCCCTTCCCATGTCGGCCCTGGCCAACCCTTTCGAGAGCACGCTTCCCAATGGAATGAAGCTGATCGTCAAGGAAGACCGGCGGGCGCCGTCGGTGGTGCATATGGTTTGGTACAAGGTGGGCGCAATGGACGAGGTGGATGGCACGTCCGGGGTGGCCCACCTGCTCGAACACATGATGTTCAAAGGCACCAAGCGGGTCGGTCCCGGCCAGTTCAACAAGCAGGTGGCCGCCGTCGGCGGTCGCGACAATGCTTTCACCAGCTACGATTACACCGCCTACTTCCAGCAGGTGCCGAAGGAAGCGCTGGGCAAGATGATGGCGCTGGAAGCCGATCGCATGGCCCATCTGCAGGTCACCGACGACTCCTTCAAGAAAGAGATCGAGGTGGTCAAGGAAGAGCGCCGTCTGCGCACCGACGACAAGCCTCGCTCGCTGGTGGTGGAGCAGCTGATGGCCACCGCCTTCCAGGCTCACCCCTATCGCCGGCCGATCATCGGGTGGATGAGCGACCTGGACAACATGACCGCTCAGGACGCCCGCGACTGGTATCAACGCTGGTACGTGCCCAACAACGCGACGCTGGTGGTGGTGGGCGACGTGGATCACCGGGACGTCTTCAAGGAAGCTCAGCGCAGCTACGGGCAGATCAAGACGCGTGCCCTGCCGGCCCGCAAGCCGCTGGTCGAACCGGAGCAGACCGGCACCCGTCGCACGGTGGTCAAGGCCCCGGCCGATCTGCCCTATGTGGCGCTTGCCTGGCGCGTGCCGACCCTGCGCAACGTCAAGGCCGACGGTGATTTCTACGCGCTGCAGGTGCTCGCCGCGGTGCTCGACGGTTACGACGGCGCGCGCCTTGCCAAGAACATCGTGCGCGGCAGCCGCGTGGCGGTGACCGCGGGTGCGGGCTACGACGGCACCGCCCGCGGCGAATCGCTCTTCATCCTCGACGGCGCGCCGGCCCAGGGCAAGAGCGTGGCCGACGTAGAGGCCGCGCTGCGTGCCGAGATCGCGCGGATCCAGAACGACGGCGTGTCCGAGGACGAGTTGCGGCGGGTCAAGGTCCAGGCGGTTGCCGGACAGGTCTACAAGCGCGACTCGCTGATGGGGCAGGCGATGGAAATCGGCATGGATGAGATGGTCGGCCTGTCGTGGAAGGACGACGCGGAAATGCTCGAACGCATTCGTGCCGTGAGCGCCGCGGAAGTGCAGGCCGTTGCGAAGAAGTATTTCCGCGACGACACCCTCACCGTGGCCCAGCTCGATCCGCTGCCGATAGACCCGCAGGCCCGTGCCAAGGCCGCTGCCGCCGCGCCGCACCACCACTGAATGCTCCCGCTGCCTGTCCTGTTTCGAGGTTAATCGATGATTCCCCATAGCAAACGTTTCGGCTTCGCCCTCGCGATGACCGTTGCGACCCTCTTCGCCGCCCCTGCGGCCCGCGCCAGTCTGGCAATCCAGACCTGGACCACGCCCGGCGGTACCAAGGTGTTCTTTGTTGAAAGTCGCGCCTTGCCCATCGTCGACGTACAGGTGGATTTCCGCGCCGCCGGCGCCGAGGCTCCGGCGGGCAAGGCCGGCATTGCCGGGCTGACCCGGGCCCTGATGGAATCCGGTGCCGGTTCGCTGGACGAGGACGCCATCGCCAACCGGGTTGCCGATCTGGGCGCCCAGATCGGCGGCGGGGCCGACATGGATCGGGCGTCGCTGTCCCTGCGTACTCTGAGCAGTCCGGTCGAGCGCGATGGCGCGGTCGACCTCCTTGCCACCTTGATCGGCCAGCCGGTCTTTCCGGCAGCGGCCGTCGAGCGTGAAAAGGCGCGCACCATCGCCGGCCTGAAGGAAGCCGACACCCAGCCGGATTCCATCCTGTCGCGGCGTTTTGCCGCGGCGGTGTTCCCGGACCATCCCTACGGCCGCATGCCGACCGTCGATAGCGTGGCATCCCTGACCCGCGACGAGATCGCCGCTTTTCATGCGCGCTACTACACCGCGGCGCGGGCCACCGTGAGCATCATCGGCGACGTCTCCCGCGCCGAGGCGGAAACCATCGCCAGCCGCCTCACCGCAGGTCTGCCGGCTGGCGAAGCGCCGACTGAGCACATCAACACCACGCTGCCGGAGCGCCAGACGATTCGCGTCCCGCATCCGTCGGCTCAGGCCCATATCGCAATCGGTCAGCCGGGCATCCGCCGCGGCGATCCGGATTTCTTCCCGTTGCTGGTGGGCAATTACATCCTTGGCGGCGGCGGTTTCGTCTCGCGGCTGACCGGCGAGGTGCGCGAGAAACGCGGCTATGCCTATAGCGTGTACAGCTATTTCATGCCTCAGCGGGACGTCGGCCCGTTCCAGATCGGCCTGCAGACCAAGGGTAGCCAGAGCGAAGATGCCCTGCGTGTGGTCGGTACGACCCTCGACACGTTTCTCGCCAAGGGGCCGACCGAGGCCGAACTGCAGGCGGCCAAGGACAACCTGATCAACGGCTTTGCGCTGCGTCTCGACTCCAACCGCAAGATGCTCGAACAGGTGGCGGTGATCGGCAGCTTCGGCCTGCCCCTCGACTATCTCGACACCTGGCGCGACAAAGTCCGCGCGGTGACGGTGGCGCAGATCCGCGATGCCTTCAAGCGTCATGTTTCGCCGGATCACCTCGTCACCGTGGTGGTCGGCGGAGACGGCGACAAGACCGCGTCGCCCAGGAACGGAGCCGCACATTGAGTCGAATCCGCATCATCGGCGGCGACTGGCGGTCGCGGCTGATCGACGTCAGTTCCGTCAAGGGTCTGCGTCCGACCCCGGACCGGGTCCGAGAAACCCTGTTCAACTGGCTGGGCCAGGATCTGACCGGCCGAACCTGCCTCGACCTGTTTGCGGGCAGCGGCGCGCTGGGTTTCGAAGCGGCTTCGCGCGGCGCCGAAAAGGTGGTCATGATCGAGCAGGATGCGGTCGCCGCAGCGGCCTTGCAGAGCAACGCAAAAACCCTGCGTGCGACGTGTGTACAGATTGTGCGGGGCGATGCGCTAAAATTCGTCCGTTCCGCGAGTCAGCCCTTCGACGTGGTGTTTGTCGATCCGCCCTATCGGGCCGGCTGGATCGAGCGGATTGCGCCGTTCCTGCCGGGCCTCCTCAGTGAAGAGGGGCTGGTCTATGTGGAAGCGGAGTATCCAATAGACAACATAGAACGATTGACGCGTATCAAGCACGGGACGGCCGGACAGGTGTATTACCACCTCTTTGTCCCTGCGGCGTGACAATCGTGCGCTTCCGCCGACAGGGAAAGGCTGCAAGATGAGGGACGGTATCGCGGTTTATCCGGGGACTTTCGATCCATTCACCCGCGGACACGAGGATCTTGTCCGGCGCGCCGCGCGGCTGTTCGAGCGGGTTATCGTGGGGGTCGCGGCGAGCGGAGGAAAGGGTCCGATCTTCAGCATCGACGAGCGCGTGGAGATCGCCCGCGAAGTGTTGGCGGATTATCCGAACGTCGAAGTGCAGGGTTTTTCCTGCCTGTTGATGGATTTTCTCCATCAGAATGGTGCCCGGGTGATTCTGCGGGGTTTGCGTGCGGTGTCGGATTTCGAGTATGAGTTTCAGATGGCCGGTATGAACCGCAAGCTTTATGGGGATGTCGAAACCGTGTTTCTGACGCCGTCCGACGAATACATGTTCATCTCGGCCACGATGGTGCGCGAGATTGCGCGGCTTGGCGGCGATGTGAGCAAGTTTGTGCAGCCCGGTGTGTTGGCCCGGTTGCAAAAAAAGATCAATAAACAGTAAGTAGCGAGGAAGTAAGCAAAATGGCCTTGATGATTACCGACGAGTGCATCAACTGTGACGTCTGCGAGCCCGAGTGCCCGAATGGCGCCATTTCCCAGGGTGACGAGATCTACATCATCGACCCGAACAAGTGTACCGAGTGTGTCGGTCACTTCGACGAACCCCAGTGTCAGCAGGTCTGTCCGGTGGATTGCATCCCCTTCAATCCGGAACATCCGGAAAGCAAGGAGGAACTGATGGAGAAATTCCTCAAGCTGACAGCCGACAAGTAGTCGGCGGATGCGCTTCGTGCGCAGCGCCATGCCATAAAAAATCCGGACGCTCCGCAAGGGGCGTCCGGATTTTTGTTGTTGGTGGTGCGATCAGGCGGCCAGCGCGGAAGGCGTGGGTGCGTTGGCCGAAGGCAGGCCGAGAGCCCGCTCGATGCGTGTTGCGAGATCGCCAAGCTGGTTCAGTTGGCGCAAGAGCAATTCTTCGGCTTGTTGCAGTTCGCGAACCCGGTCTTCGAGGGTATCGGTGGCCTGGTGGATGCGTTTGACGCTTTCGAGGCGCCGCTTGAGCTGGAG
>CALMXT010000065.1 GCA_937871125.1 uncultured Zoogloea sp.
ACGGTGACGATGGGCACGCCTTCGAAGTTGCAGGCGAGCACGGTGAGGCGGTAGGGGCCGGGATAGCGCTGGCGCAGGCTGCGGATCGCACGCTCGGCGAGCGCCCGGTGGAAGGCCACCGCGAGATCCAGTTCGGCCAGCCTTTCGGCGGCGAAGCGGGCGGTTTCGGCGGCGCGGATTTCGGCGACGAGATCGGGCGGCGCGCCGACTTCGGCGGCGGCCGAGGCGATCAGCTCGCGGTCGATTTCCTCGCGCCAGGCGTGGGTGACCGACAAGCCCTGGGCGATCTTGGTGAGCTTGCCGACCATCGCGCCGACGACGATGTGGCGCATCTGCTGCTTGACCGCGGTCTGGAAGGCGGCCTTGACGAAGTCGCCCATCTGCACGAAACAGGCTTCGTCGAGTTGCGGAAAGCAGCGCATGGCGCACTTTTCGGTGCGTCCGCCGGTGGTGAACACCACGCTGGTCTGGCCCTGGTTGGCGGCCACGTCCACCGCCTGCACCACGCTGGCCCGGAAGGCGGCGGTGGAGTAGGGGCGGACGATGCCGGTGGTGCCGAGGATGGAGATGCCGCCGAGGATGCCGAGGCGGGCGTTGAGGGTTTTCTTGGCCATCTCGTCGCCGCCGGGCACCGAGATGGTCACCGCGATACCGTCGCCGGCTTCGAGGATGGGGCTGCCGGCGGCTCGCACGTTGTCGCCGATGTTGCGGCGCGGCACCGGGTTGATGGCCGGGCCGCCCACTTCGAGGCCGAGGCCGGATTTGGTGACGACGCCCACGCCCGGCCCGCCGCGCAGCACGATCTGCCCCGCGGCGCCGGGCAGACGCTCCACTTCCACGGTGAGGCGGGCGCCGTTGGTGGCGTCGGGGTCGTCGCCGGCATCCTTGATGCTGACGGCGCGGGCGCGCTGGCCGTCGGTCCAGCCATCGGTGATCGCAAAGCGCACCCGCTGGGTGTTGGGCAGTACGCAGTCCACGAATTCCGGCACCCGGCCGTGCACCAGCCCGAGGGTGGCGGCGGCCGCCGCGGCGGCGGAGTTGGCGCCGGTGGAAAAGCCCGTGCGGTTGCCGCGATCCCGTTTGGGGTCGCCCTTGCGGACTTTTTCAGGCAGGACGTGACCCGTCATGCTGGCCTCAGGCGGCGCCACGCTGGTGTTCTTCGGCGAGGCCGAGCAGCGCGTGGATGGCCGCAACGACCAGCGTCGAGCCGCCCTTGCGCCCGCGGATGGCCACCCACGGCACCTCGTCCAAGCTCATCAGCAGATCCTTGGATTCCGCCGCCGACACGAAGCCGACCGGCATGCCGATCACCAGCGCCGGTCGTGCGCCTTCGTCGCGGATCAGGCGCACGACTTCGATCAGCGCGGTGGGGGCGTTGCCGATGCCGACGATGGCGCCGTCCAGCAGGCCGAGGCGGTGGGCTTTGCGCATGGCCTGCACCGCGCGGGTGGTGTCGTCGCGGCGGGCGGCCTCGATCACGTCCGGGTCGGAGATGAACTGATGGGTGGCGATGCCGAAGTGGTCGAGGCGCGGCTTGGAGAGGCCGACGCAGATCATCTCCACGTCGGCCACCACCGGCGTGCCGCCGGCGAGGATGCGTTTGAGCCCGGCCTGCATGGCGTGGGGATGGAAGGCGGTGAGGCCGTTGAAGTCGAAATCGGCGTTGGCGTGGATCATCCGGCGCACCAGCGGCCATTGTTCGGCGCTGTAGGCGTGGGGGCCGACTTCGGCGTCGATGACGGCGAAGGAGTCGTGCTCGATGGCACGGCCGGCAGCGGTGAGCTGTTCGGTGACGACGTTGGTGTGCATGGCGGGCTCAGGCGTGGGCGGCTTCGGGGCGAGGGTGGTCGTGCCCGTGGGCGTGTCCGTGGTCGTGGTGCGGGACGTGGGTGTGGCTGTGGTCGTGCAGGTGTTCGGCTTCGGCGGCCTGACGGTATTTGCAGCCGTCGCATTCGAGCAGTCCGCCTTCGGGCAACTCGAAGCCGGCGACCTTGGCGTCGAGGAGTTCGAAGATTCCCGCGTCGAAGCCGAAGTGGCCGCCCAGCGCAAAGGCGATCTGCGGATATTGGCCGCGCAGGCGCGTCACCTGGGCCTTGATGCGCTCCATCAGCACGCCGGTGAAGAGATAGACCGGCACGATGGCGAGTTGCGTCATGCCCAGGCGGGCGTGGCGCTGGACGACGCTCTCCAGCCGCGGCCAGGTGACGCCGGTGAAGGCCAGATCCACCAGTTCGAAATCGTTGTCCTCGAACAGCCAGCGGGCCATCTTGGCCAGCTCGCCGTTGGCGCCGGCGTCGGACGAGCCGCGGCCGAGGAGGATGACCCCGGTGGTCTGGGGGTCGGGCATGTCGAGCGCTTTCATCAGGCGGTCGAGCTGGCCTTGCAGCACCTTGAGGATTTCCCGGCCCATGCCCAGATGGCGGGTGCAGCTGAAGCGCACCGCCGGATGGCGCAGGCGGGCCTCTTCGATGGCGGCCGGCAGTTCCATCTTCACGTGGCCGGCGGCGTTGAGGATGAAGGGAATCACCAGCACGTGGCGGGCATCGCGGGCGGCGCGGTCGAGGCCGCCTTCGAGGAGCACGTCGGCGTGCTCGATGAAGCAGGTTTCGATGCGCCACGTCGGGTGACGCTCGCGCCATTGGGCGGCGAAGTGGAGGATCTCGGTGTTGCCGTCCCGATTGCGGGAGCCGTGGCCGACCAGCAGGATGGAAATGTCGTTCATGCGGGGGTTTCCGGTGAGGAAGCGGCGACCGTGGCCTTGCGGAAACGGTGCGCGAAGGCGGGGTCGTAGAGCTTGGAGCGGGCAAGGGTCGGCCAGTCGGCGGCGCCCAGCGCGGGGCTGGCGACGATCATGGCCTGGCTGGCGATCTTCTCGGCCTGGCAGCGCTGCTTGATGTCGGCGAGGGTGCCGCGGACGATCTTTTCCTCGCCGGGCCAGCTCGCTTTCTGGACCACCAGGATCGGCGCGTCCTCCGCCCAGCCGGCCGCCCGCAGGGCGCGCTGGACTTCATGCAGCAGGGTGATCGACAGGAAGATGCACAGGGTGCTGCGGTGGGCGGCGAGGGCTTCGAGTTCCTCGCCCGGCGGCATGGGCGTGCGCCCGGCCACGCGGGTGAGGATCACCGTCTGGGTGACTTCCGGCAGGGTCAGGGTCTCTCCGGCGGCGGCGGCCGACGCAAAGGCCGACGATACGCCCGGCACCACCGTCCATTCGATGCCGGCGGCGGTGAGCGGACGGGTCATCTCCACCAGCGCGCCGTACAGGCCGGGGTCGCCGGTCTGCAGGCGCACCACGGTGGCGTGGCGGGCCGTCTGGTCGAGGAGCCAGGCGCTCATCTCCTCGAGGGTCATGTCCTTCGAGTCGCGAATTTCGCAGCCGGGCGGGGCGAACAGGGTTGCGGCCCGGTCCACCAGCGAGCCGGCGTAGAGAATCGCCCCCGCTTCTTCGAGCAGACGGCGCCCCTTCACGGTGAGCAGTTCGGGGTCGCCGGGGCCGGCGCCCACGAACCAGACCTTGCCGGTCATCGCTCAGACCGCCTGGGGCTGGAAGCAGAAGCGCACCGCGGCGCTGTGCTGCCGACGGGCGATGGCGTGCAGCACCAGCAGCGTGAACACCGGCTCGACGATCACGATGGCGGCGTAGGACGAGGCGAAGGCCAGCCATGCCGACAGGGGCGTGGCCACTTCGCCGATGGCCAGCCAGAAGCCGACCATCAGGGTCACGCCGCTGTAGAAGGCCGCATCGAGGGCGAGGATGCGACGAAGGTCGAGCCGCGTCCGGGCCGTATCGAGACGCTTGCCGAGGGTGGCGTGGACCAGCACCAGCGGCACGGCGAGGGACAGGGTGTTGACGCCCAGATGGACGAGGTCGGCGGGCGCGAAGATCAGCCCTTGGGCGAGCAGACCGATGGCAAAGCCGAACAAGGCGGGCAGGAAGCCCAGCGCCAGGTAGATCGGCATCGCGCCGAGGAAGTGCAGTTCGGACGGCCCGACCTGCAGGTGGAAGACCTGCATGAACAGCGTGAAGAACACCCCCGCGATCAGGCTGCGGACGATCAGCTGCGGCTTTTTGAGGAGACGGATGGATTGGCTGCCGAGCAGCGCCACGGTGGCGATGTTGGCGACGACGATTTTGGCGCTGGCGACGTACCCCGGTTCGATGTGCATTTTGCTTTCCTTCGTGACGATTGGACGAAGTGCGGCAAG
>CALMXT010000066.1 GCA_937871125.1 uncultured Zoogloea sp.
CGGTGTCGCCGTCGATGGTCTGCTTGCCGGTGAACACGATGTCCACCTTCTGCTCGCGGCCGATCTGGCTGATCGCGGCGGCCAGCGCGTAGGAGGTGGCGAGGGTGTCGGCGCCGGCGAAGGAGCGGTCGGTGACCAGCACCGCGTCGTCGGCCCCGAAGGAGATGCACTTCTTCAGCGCGTCCTCGGCTTGCGGCGGGCCCATGCACAGCATGGTGACCTTGCCGCCGAACTGGTCCTTGAGACGCAGGGCTTCTTCGAGGGCGAACAGGTCGTAAGGGTTCACGATGGCCGGAACGCCCTGACGCATGATGGTGTTGGTCACCGGGTGGACGCGGATCTGCGCCGAATCCGGAACCTGCTTGATACAGACGACGATGTGCATGGCGGCAGTCCTGTCGGGTTAGCTGGCGGAGGGAAGGGTGGCGCGCAGGCTGTCGAGGCTCACCTGCTGGCGGCCGTCGGCATCCTGAAAGACCTTGAAGACCTTTTCCTGGGCCGGCGTCGAGCGCACGAAGTCTTCGTAGGCGGCGAGCAGGTGGGCGCGGTAGCGTCCGAACAGCTCGGTGCCGGCCAGGCTGCCCAGACTGTCGTCCCGGCGCAGGTATTGGTAGAAGCGCTTGAGAATGTGCAGCCGGCTCACATTGACCACCTTCTGGTCGAAAGGCACGGCGAAGAAGACGAGGAATTCCTCGGCGGAAGAGAGCTTGGCGAGTTCGCCGGTCAAATCGTTCATGGCGTCAGGCTCCTGAAGAGGGGGTGGCGGCAGCCTTCCAGCTGCCATCGAAAGTGGGCTGCGAACAGGTGTCGTCGCAGCTGCGACAGGCGCCTTCGGTACCGGCTGGCTCGCCCTTCAGCATTGCGATTTCCCGCTCCATCTGGGCAATGCGGTCGAGCAGACAGCCGATGGCCTTCCCGACCGGGTCGGGAATCTGGTGGTGGTCGAGGTCGATCCCGTGGGCGATGCGCCGACGCTCCATCGGCAACACCATCCGGCCGGGAATGCCGACCACCGTCATGCCGGGGCGCACATCGTCGATGACCACCGAATTGGCGGCGACGCGGGCGTTGGCGCCCACCACGATGGGCCCGAGAATCTTGGCGCCGGCGCCCACCACCACGCCGCTGCCGAGGGTTGGATGGCGTTTGCCGGGGCTCCAGGTGGTGCCGCCGAGGGTGACGCCGTGGTAGAGGGTGACGTCGTCGCCGATGACCGCGGTTTCGCCGATCACCACGCCGGCGCCGTGATCGATGAAGAAGCGCCGTCCGATGCGGGCGCCGGGGTGGATGTCCACATTGGTCACCAGCCGGGCCACAAAGGACAGCGCCCGCGCCGCATAGCGCCAGTTGCGCCGCCACAGCCGGTTGGCCACCCGATAGAGCATCAGCGCCTGCACGCCGGGGTAGATGGTGAGCAGTTCCAGGGTGTTGCGCGCCGCCGGATCGCGGGCGAACACGCAGGCCACGTCTTCTCGCAGCATCGCCACGAAGCCCGGCGGAGGCGGCGGCGCGACCTCGGCGAGGGTGCTCAGGTCGGGTTCGCGCGGGCTCATGACAGGCTCCGGATGCAATGGGTGATATCCATGAAGAAGCCGGTGAGTTCGCCCGGCGACGGCTCGCGCTTGGTGCACATCGCGTGGTCGCGGATGCGCACCAGCAGGTTCCGGGCTTCGGCTTCGGTGACGAACAGGCCGAGCCGGGCGTAGGCGGCGATCACCGCCGTCGAGCCGGAATGCTTGCCGAGCACGGTGCGATGGGCCCGGCCCAGTTCGGCGGGGTCGAAACCCTGATAGGTGCGCGGGTCTTTCAGCAGGCCATCCACGTGCAGCCCCGCTTCGTGGGTGAATACGGCCTCGCCGACGATGCTTTTGTTGGCCGCCACGCTGCGCCCCGAGGCGGCGGCGACCAGCGCCGAGATGGCCGGCAGGGCGTGGGTGTCGATGCCGCAGTCGATGCCGTGGAGGTGGCGCAGCCCCATCGCGATCTCTTCCAGCGGGGCGTTGCCGGCCCGCTCGCCGAGGCCGTTCACCGTGGTGTTGGCATGGGTGGCGCCGGCCCGGAAGGCGGCCAGGGTGTTGGCGGTGGCCAGGCCCAGATCGTCGTGGGCGTGCATTTCGATGCCGATGTCGATCCGCCGCCGCAGGGCGGAGATGGCGTCGTAGGTCGAGAAGGGATCGAGGATGCCGAGGGTGTCGGCGAAGCGGATGCGCATCGCGCCGGCCCGCTGGGCGGTTTCGGCCACTTCGCCGAGGAAGGCGGGATCGGCGCGGGAGGCATCTTCGCAGCCCACCGACACGGCGTAGCCGGCGTCCAGCGCCTTGCGGACAAAACGATCCACCTGGGTCAGCACCCAGTCGCGGTTGCGGTTGAGCTTGCCGAGGATGTGGATGTCGGAGACCGGAATCGAGAGGTTCAGGGTGTCGACCGGGCAGGCCCGGGCGGCGAGCAGGTCGGCGTCGGTCATCCGGCACCACACCATCAGGCTGGCCGGCAGATCGAGACGGGCAATTTCCTGGATCGCCTCGATTTCCACCGGGCCCATGACCGGAATGCCGATTTCCATTTCGCTGACGCCGACCGCCGCGAGGGCTTGGGCGATGGCGCACTTCTCCTCGAGGGTGAAGGCCACGCCGGCGGTCTGTTCGCCGTCGCGCAGGGTCGTGTCGTTGATGATGGTCAGCGGGCTCATGGTCGGATGTTTCCTTTCAGCGAGTAATCAGCAAAGGCCGTGCCACCTCCTGGATTTGTTCTTAGTTGGCTGATTTAAAAGGTTTTAATCATGCAGACCGGGGCTTGGCCGGATGCCGGAGGGGAGGAACTGTAGGCTTTGTCAGGTTCCCCACAGATACCGCCGGGCGGGGGTGGGACGATGGTTTTGAGACGAAAACGCCACCAACGGCGGCGGAAGGGACTGCCCTCGCCGCGATGCTCGCGCCGGCCCCGGCGCAAGCCCCAGGCGCGGATCAAAACGCGATTTACGGGTGGGCGTAGTCGCTACGCGGAGGTGCACGGTCCATGTCGGTGGGTGCGTAGTGACTATCGGGGCGCGCGTAGTCACTCATCGATGGCGGATAGTCACTACGCGGCGCGGCGTAGTCGCTATCGGGAGGGGAGATGTCACTATCGTTGCCGGCGTAGTCACTACGCCGGCAACGGAAGTCACTATGCGGACTCCGAATGTCACTACGCCGGCCCCGCCATTCGATAGCGCGTCGGCGATAGGCCGTTCGCCGGATGCGACGGTCGCTACGGCACCTGCAACATTGCGTACCGGCACGCGCCTCGTCCGTCGCGCCCGACGTTCGGGCGCATCGCGGAGGGGTTTTGCGTGGAGGTGGCGGGCGGCTCGCGCTGCCGGACGGCGGGCGCGGGGCGCGGGCCGTTCGGATGGGCATGCAGGGCGGCGTGGCCGCCCGTCGCTCAGTCGCGGCACGCATGACGGCCCTTGCGGGCCGATCCGATGCGGAGCGAGGGACGACCGACCGTTCAGCCGTGCTCGCGGGCGTGGTTGCGGGAGTGTTTCGGGATCTCGATCACCAGATCGGCGTCGGCCACGCGGACACAGCAGGCCAGCCGGGAATCGGCCTGCAGCGCCCAGGCCGAGTCGAGCTGATCTTCTTCGAGATCGTCGCTGGCGGCGAGGCTGGCGCCGCCCTGACGGACATACACGTGGCAGGTGGCGCAGGCCGCCACCTTTTCGCAGGCGTGTTCGAGGGGCACGCCGTGGGCGAGCAAGGCGTCGCACAGGGATTGGCCGGGTTCGGATTCGAAGCGCGCGCCGTCGGGGCACAGATGCGGATGGGGCAGAACGCGGACGGTGGGCATCAGATCGCCTCCAGACTGCGGCCGGCCAGGGCGCGCTTGATGCTGGCGTCCATGCGACGGGTTGCGAATTCGCTGCTGGCGGCGTTGAGGGCGTCGGTGGCGGCGCGAATCCTGCGCGTGTCGCCTTCGTCGGTTTCGAGCAGTTCGGCCAGGGCGTAGATGGCCGCCTGCAAGGCGCTGCGCTCGGGCGGCGCCAGCAGCGTTGCGCCATCTTCGACCAGCGCGGCTTCGGTGGCGTCGATGAGGCGCCGGGCTTCCACCTGGGCCTCGCGCAGCATGCGGGTGGCGGCATCGAGTTCGGCGGTGCCGTAGGCGTCGAGGAGCATCCGCGCCACTTCGCCGTCGCCAAGGCCATACGAGGGCTTCACCTCCACGCGGGCTTCGACGCCGCTGGTCTGCTCCCGCGCACTGACCGACAACAGCCCGTCGGCGTCGATCTGGAAGGTGACGCGGATGCGCGCGGCGCCGGCCACCATCGCCGGAATGCCGCGCAGGGTGAAGCGTGCGAGGGAGCGGCATTCGCTGACGATCTCCCGTTCGCCCTGCACCACATGCACGCTCATGGCGGTCTGGCCGTCCTTGTAGGTGGTGAAATCCTGGGCGCGGGCGGTGGGGATGGTGCTGTTGCGCGGCACGATCTTTTCGACCAATCCGCCCATCGTCTCGAGGCCGAGGGACAGGGGACACACATCGAGGAGCAGCCAGTCGGCTTCGCTGCCCGATTTACGGTTGCCGGCCAGGACGTCGGCCTGCATGGCGGCGCCGAGGGCGACCACCTGGTCCGGATCGAGGTTGTTGAGCGGCGCGGTGCCGAACAAGGCCTCCACCGCGGCCTGCACGTGGGGCATGCGGGTGGAGCCGCCGACCATCACCACGCCCTTCACGTCTTCGGGGCCGAGGTTTGCGTCGCGCAGCGCCTTGCGCACCGGACGCAGGCTGCGGGCGACCAGATCGGCGGTGAGTTCGGCAAAGGTGCCGCGGCTGACGATGACGTCGAGCACGCGCCCGTCGCTGAAGTTGCAGCTGGCGGCGGCCTGCCCGACATCCGACAGGGTTTCCTTGGTGCTCCGCGCCAGGGCCAGCAGGCGGCGCAGGTCTTCCACCGGCAGTTCGTCGGCAATCCCGGCCTGCCCTTTGAGCCAGTCGGCCAGACGGTGGTCGAAGTCGTCGCCGCCGAGGGCCGGGTCGCCGTTGGTGGCGAGCACTTCGAAGACGCCGCGGCTGAGTTTGAGGATGGAGATGTCGAAGGTGCCGCCGCCGAGGTCATACACCGCGTAGATGCCTTCGGCGGCGTTGTCGAGGCCGTAGGCGATGGCCGCCGCGGTGGGCTCGTTGAGCAGGCGCAGCACGTTGAGGCCGGCCAGACGGGCGGCGTCCTTGGTGGCCTGACGTTGGGCGTCGTCGAAATAGGCCGGCACGGTGATCACCGCGCCGGTGAGTTCGCCGCCAAGGCTGGCTTCGGCCCGCTCGCGCAGCGGACGCAGGATGTCGGCGGACACTTCCACCGGGCTTTTGATGCCGGCGCGGGTTTCGATGCCGACCATCCCCGGCGCATCGGTCAGGCGGTAGTGGCTGCGCATCGCGGCGTCGGTGTCGGCGAGGCTGCGGCCCATCAGGCGCTTCACCGAGGCGAGGGTGTTGAGCGGGTCGACCGCTTGCTCGGCGCGGGCGGCGCGTCCGACAACAACTCCGCTTTCGCCGTAACGCACGACCGACGGCAGCAGCACGTGGCCGTCGGCGTCGGGGAGTGCCTTGGCCATGCCGCTGGCCACGGTGGCGACGAGGGAATTGGTGGTGCCGAGATCGATCCCGACGGCCAGGCGATGCTGGTGAGGGGCGGCGGCCAACCCCGGTTCGGCAATTTGCAGCAACGCCATGATGGGCTCTCCCCTTGCGTGGTCAGACGGCGAAACTTTCGCCGCAGCCGCATTCGGCCTTGGCGTTGGGATTGTTGAACTTGAAGCCTTCGTTGAGCCCTTCGCGGACGAAATCCAGCTCCGTGCCGTCGATGTAGGGCAGGCTGCGCGGGTCGACCAGCAGCTTGACGCCGCCGCTTTCGAAGACGAGGTCTTCGGGCTGGCATTCGTCGGCAAATTCGAGGGCGTAGGCCATGCCGGAGCACCCGCTGGTCTTGATGGCCAGCCGCAGGCCGAATCCCTTGCCCCGCTTGTCGAGGGTCTTGCGGATGTGGCGGGCGGCGTTGTCGGTGACGGTGATGGTCATGGCGCAAACCTCACATGGAGAAGGAACTGCCGCAGCCGCAGGTGCTGGTGGCGTTCGGGTTGCGGATCACGAAGCGCGAGCCTTCGAGGCTGTCTTCGTAGTCGATCTCGGCGCCCATCAGATACTGGGTGCTCATGGAGTCGATGAGCAGGGTGACGCCGGATTGTTCGACGCACAGATCGTCGTCGTTGGCGACCTCGTCGAAGGAGAAGCCATATTGGAAGCCCGAGCAGCCGCCGCCGGTCACATAGACCCGCAGCTTGAGCTGATCGTTGCCTTCTTCGGCGATGAGTTCGGCGACCTTGCCGGCAGCCGCCGGGGTGAAGACGACCGAGGACATTTCAAGGGTGCTGGTGCTCATGGGGGAACTCCTCAGGCTGCGGGCGCGCAGACGGGCGCCTCGGTTTCGATGCTGTCGTGTTTGGAACGGTAGTCGGCAACGGCCGCCTTGATGGCGTCTTCGGCGAGGATCGAGCAGTGGATCTTGACCGGCGGCAGCGCCAGTTCTTCGGCGATCTCGGTGTTCTTGATGTCGAGCGCTTCGTCGAGGGTCTTGCCCTTGACCCATTCGGTCACCAGCGAGCTGGAGGCGATGGCCGAGCCGCAGCCGTAGGTCTTGAACTTGGCGTCTTCGATGATGCCGTCGGCCGAGACCTTGATCTGCAGGCGCATCACGTCGCCGCAGGCCGGGGCGCCGACCATGCCGGTGCCGACATCCCCGTCGTCCTTGCCGAAGGCGCCGACGTTGCGGGGGTTTTCGTAGTGCTCGATGACTTTTTCGCTGTAGGCCATGACGTTTCTCCGGGAATGGCGGGGTTCGGCTAAGGGCTCAGTGGGCGGCCCACTGGATGCTGTCGATGTCGATCCCCTCGCACACCATCTCCCACAGGGGGCTGAGCTCCCGCAGCTTGGCGACGGCTTCGGTGACAAGGGCGATGGTGGTGTCCACTTCGGCTTCGGTGGTGAAGCGGCCGATGGAGAAGCGGATCGAGCTGTGCGCCAGCTCGTCGCTGCGCCCCAGCGCCCGCAGCACATAGGAGGGCTCCAGGCTGGCCGAGGTGCAGGCGGAGCCGGACGA
>CALMXT010000067.1 GCA_937871125.1 uncultured Zoogloea sp.
TCACCAGCGCCATGCGTGCCCGCGGGGGGTGCATGGAGGCAGGCACCACGGTCGGTGCAAACCAGGCTTCGAGGCCACTGAAGCAGCGATACTCCGGCTCGTCCTCAGCCACTTCGCGGAGGCGCTGGTGCAGGGCGGCGCGTGCCGGACAAGCGTCCCAGCCCTGCAGGTCGGCTTCCGATGCAAAGTTGACCACCACCTGATACATGCCGTCGGCTTCATGCGGCGGCAGCATTTCCGCGCCCATGAAACCGTGGCATTTCCTCATCTGCAGGAACATCTCGCGGATCAGCGCTTCATACTTGGCTTCCTGACCCGGCAGGGCACGGCGGCGGGCGATGCGGGTCACCTGACCCGACTTCGGGGCGGCGGCGGGCGTATTGGCTTCCATGTTCGTTCTGCTCCGGTATCGGACGTCGACTCAGACGTTGGCGATCGAAATCGCACGCGTGTTGAGATAAGCCTCCAATGCCTCCGGGCCGCCTTCCGAGCCATAGCCCGAATCCTTGAGGCCGCCGAAGGGCATTTCCGCCGACGGCAGGGCCGGCTGGTTGACCCACAACATGCCCACTTCGACACGCTGGGCCAGCAGGTGGGCGTTCTTCAGCGAGCGGGTGAAGGCGTAGCCAGCGAGACCGTAGGGCAGCCGGTTGGCTTCCGCGATGGCCTCTTCCAGCGTGTTGAAGCCGCGCACCGCAGCCACCGGACCGAAAGGTTCGTCGTTGAACACCTTGGCACCGAGCGGCACGTCGTCCAGCACCGTCGGCGCAAAGAAATTGCCGGTGTCGCCGATGCGCGCACCGCCCGTCGCCACGGTCGCGCCGCGCTGGAGCGCGTCCTGCATGACTTCGGCCATTGCGGTGAGGCGCCGCGGATTGGCCAGCGGCCCCATCTGGGTGCCATCGGCAAGACCGTCGCCGACCTTCAGATTCCGCGCGTGCGCAGCCAGTGCGGCGGTGAAATCGCCCCGAATGCTCTCGTGCACCAGAAAACGGGTCGGCGAGATGCAGACCTGACCGGCGTTGCGGAACTTGGCGGCACCGGCGGATTTCACCGCCAGATCGATGTCGGCGTCGTCGGTGACGATCACCGGCGCATGGCCACCCAGTTCCATCGTGACCCGCTTCATGTGCTGGCCGGCCAGCGCCGCCAGTTGCTTGCCGACCACCGTCGAGCCGGTGAAGCTGATCTTGCGGATCACCGGATGGGGAATCAGGTAGCCCGAAATCTCGGCCGGATTGCCATAGACCAGACCGATCGCGCCGGCCGGCACGCCGGCATCGACGAAGGCGCGGATCAGCGCGGCGGGTGCGGCCGGGGTTTCCTCGGCCGCCTTGACGATGATCGAACAGCCGGTGGCGAGCGCAGCGGACACCTTGCGCACAGCCTGATTGATCGGAAAGTTCCACGGCGTGAAGGCCGCCACCGGGCCGACCGGGTCTTTCAGCACCATCTGACGCACGGCCAAGGTGCGCGACGGCACGATCCGGCCATAGACGCGCATGCCTTCGTCGGCGAACCACTCGATGATGTCGGCGGCGGCCATGGCTTCGAGGCGGGCTTCGACGAGGGGCTTGCCCTGCTCCTGGGTCAGCAGCGCGGCGATACCGTCGGCGCGCTCGCGCATCAGCGCGGCCGCGCGGCGCATGGTCTTGGCCCGTTCGATGGCCGGAATGTCGCGCCAGGTTTCAAAACCCTTCTGCGCGGCGGCCAGCGCCCGGTCGAGGTCGGCGATTCCGGCGTGGGCTACGCGGCCGATTTCGTCGCCCGTGGCGGGGTTGAAGACAGGCAGCGTGCGACCGTCGGCCGCCTCCTGCCATTCGCCGGCGATCAACAACTGGGTATTCGGATAGCTCATGGGTTTGTCCTCGTATCGGGTTTGGGTGCCGGCCGGATTCTCATTCATCGGCCGGCACCGGTCCACTTCCAGGTGCAGCGCTCAGCCCGTGTGGCACTCCACTTCGACGGCCTTCGGTGCATCGGCGAGCGCTTTCTTCAGCTCGATCAACACGTCGCTCAGAACGCGGTGCTGGGTGTGCCAGATCGGGGCGCCGGCCATGGCGACGTCGGCGCATTTCAGCGCGGTACGGAAGATTTCGTTCTCGGCGCGCAGGCGTTCGATTTCGGCTACGGCTTGTGCGTTCAGCTCATTGCTCTCGGTCGTCGCGCGCAGGCATTCAACGATGTCCATTTTGCACTCCTTTCGATGTTGCTCCGCCGCCCCCGAAGACGTTCAGGGAGATCGAACGAAGCAATTTACGGATTGAATTCTAGGGAGGCACAACATATATTGGAAATCGATTATTGGTATTAGACATATAACAGCAGCAGATGGGCCTATGGATTTGCGCCAGATCGACCTCAACCTCCTCGTCTCCCTGGACGCCCTGCTGGCGGAGTGCAACGTCACCCGCGCCGCCCGGCGGCTGCACTTGAGCCAGCCCGCCCTGTCGGCCCAGCTGGCCCGGCTGCGCACGCTTTTCGCCGATCCGCTGCTGCTGCCGGCAGAAACCGGACGAGGCATGACGCCCACCGCCCGGGCGCTGGCACTCGGACCGGCACTGCATCTTGCGCTGAAGGATCTGGAGTCGGTCGTGCTGCACCAACCGAGTTTCGACCCCGCCACCGACGTGCGCACTTTCCAGTTGGCGATGAACGACACCGCAATGGTGGTCATCGGCCTGCCGCTCATCGAGGAACTGGCCGCCCATGACTGGCCGGGGCTGCGCTTCGCCTTCCGCGTGCCGGACATCGACGTGATCGCCTCCCAGATGGAGCGCGGCGAAGTGGACGTCCTGCTCGCCTCGGAGCGCATCGTGCCCGCCGTCATGAAAACCCGTCCGCTGATCCACGGGCGTTTCGTGATGGCCCAACGCAAAGGCCACCCGCGCGGCAACCTGCCCCTCGATCTGGACGCCTACTGTGCGCTCAAGCACGTGCTGGTCACCGAGATCGGCGGCAGTCTGGGCGGCTACGTGGACGAAACCCTCGAAAGCCAGGGCCGCCGCCGCAACGTGGTGCTGTCGGTTGAAAAATTCATGCTGGTGCCGGAAATCCTGCGCAATTCCGACTATGTCTGCACCCTGCCGTCGATGCTGATAAGCCGCTTTGCCAGCGTGCTCGACATGTTCGAACTCCCCTTCCGCGACCGGGGCTTCGGCCTGCGCCTGGCCTGGCACCCGCGCAACCACCTCGACCCGGCGGTCTCGTGGATGCGCGACCTGCTCGGCAAGGTCGCGCCGGAGTAATGCCCCGGCCCGTGCGGTTTCAGCCCTCGCCTGCCAGCAGCGCGTCGCAGGCCGCGATGTTGTCCACGTGGGAGCGGCGCATGTCGTCCAGCATCGCGCGGGCGGCCTCGTCGGCAATCATCGGCAACACTTCATCGATCTTGCGCACGACCCAGGCCTGCCCCTTGTTCACAAACCGCAGGCGCGCTGCGAGGCCTTCGATGGCCAGTGTTTTCTGGAAGAAGGCGCCGGTTTCGTGGGATGCCATGCCGCCCAGACGCCGGATCGTCTGGTAGAGCATGACGGCGTTGGCGCCTTCGTCCTTCTGCACCGCTTCAAGCAGCGCCCGGGCCGGCGCCGCGCTTTCGAGGCCGTCGCGCAGCACGGCCAGCACACGGGCACCGGCGCGTTCGGCTTCGAGCAATGCGTTGAGACGCTCGATCAGTTCGGGATCGACGCTCGACGGCGCTTCGGCGGCGTCTGCGCCCTCGCCGAAATAGCCTGGAAATTCCGTCGCATAACAAGGCGGCGAAGAAAAGCCCAGCCCGGCCGGCGCCGGATCGGAGGATTTGTCCTTCATCGAAGCCTCCTCGTTCAGTTCGTTTCAACGGGACACAGGACGAACACGTCGGGATCGTTGCCGTGTTCGAGGAGAATCCGGCGCACGCGTTCCTGCCACAGCTGCCGGAAGACCTGAGCCTCTTCGTCGGAGGCTTCTCCGCCGACGCAACGCTGCATCAGCGGCGCCATCCGCGGGTCGGCCGGCACTTCGCGCAAGTGGGCCACGGCATCCACAGCGGCGCCCGAATCGACGCGGGTGAAGCGGATATCGAGAGGCTGCGCGGCGTCGAAAGCGAGCAGATTGCGGCGGTCGAAACGCCCGCCGAGCCCCTTGAAGCCCGTATCCGTCGTCACGCCGGTGAGCAGCGCTACGACATTGGCCACGACACCGGTGACGCCAGCCACCCGACTGTCGCGAAAACTCACCTGCACGCCGCCCCGCTCCGGCAGTGCCTCGCCGTAAAGCACGCCGAGCGCCTGACGGGTCAACCAGTAGGCGCCGGCCACCGTCGGGCACGAATGGCCCGCCAGACGCACGGCGTCGAGGTAAGCGTATTCGACGATCCCGCCGTCGAAGGCACCCAGGAATTCCGCCAGCGGGTCGTACAAACGCACGCGGGGAACGAGATCGAAAAACGCCGGATGATGCATGAAGCCTCCTGAAGGTTGCCGATTCAAGGCGCCGCGACGACGCCCGAAATCAGCCTAGTCCGGCCGGCAGGCGGACGCCTTGACCTCCGATAGGCCAATCCTGCAGGAATCCTGGAGATCGGGCGGCATCGCGGCCTGCACTACCGGCAGACCGAGAGTCGTGCAAACGTCCGCCGGCAGTTCCCCGGTGAGCCGGGCGGCGTCGCGCTCCTTGAGGGACCAGCCCTTGATCTTCAGATCGAGCGGCTCCGACTCGGCCAGCCCCAGTTCATTTTCGACCGCCACACCGACGATGGGATGCTTTGCCTGCCAGCACAGCAGCTTGGCGAAGTGCGCATCGCCGCCCGGCGCGCGGCTGCGATCCAGCGCGTCGACGGCGATCTTCGTGTAGTGCCGGCCGAGCTCCCGATAGGCGCCGACCAGTTCGGCGTTGGAATTGATGGTCATCTTCACGGTGGAATCCTGGGGAAAGATCGGCGTACTCCACTCTTCATTGAAGTATTCCCGCTCGCCCTTCTTCAGCAGACGTGCCAGCAGCGCCGACGATTCGCAGGGCAACTCGCTGACGCCGCCACAGCTGACGATCACGCGCTTCTCGCCGTTCTCCTCGCTCTGGTCGCGCCGCCACGCGGGATAGTCGAAGGCCGGCTTGACGATCCACAGCCGCGACCTGGGCGCTCGCAGGCAGCTATCCGGATCGGCACTGTCGCTCACGCAAGCGGCAAGGAAAGGATAAGGCCAGCCCCAGATCGGGTAAGAAAGGGCACGCGGCTTGTTGTCCGCATCCAGCGCATCGGCAGTGGCCCTCAGCCCGTCGAATGCGGTCCGGGCCGCCAGCGTGGCATCCGAATCCACCCGGGACCGCCGCAGCACATGATCGTCATAGCAGCCCTGCGGCCAGCCGGCGAGACCGGGAATGTGCAGATGGAGGCCGCGGCGGATCAGCAGTTCGTTGCGCAGCAGGCACAGATCGCCCATCGAACCGCCTTTGTCCTGAGCGTGATCGGAGACGATCACATCCTTCACCGACTCGACGATGGGCCGATAGGCGCCCAGGTTGTCCGATGAGCCGCCATCGACCAGACGCACATAAACCGGGGCATTCTCGGTTTTGTACGCGGCAAAGGACTCGCCGAGATAAAGCGGGAAAGGCAGCGCAAGGTGGATGCCCCGGCGGATATAGCTGCTCTTGGACTCGCCGGATTCGTCCACGTTGAGCGCGTCGATTCCCCAGTTCAGATTGGCGACATGCAAACCCAGGCCGACCAGGAAACGCCCCGGCTGGCCGACCACCCTTTGGTTGGCGTCGAAAAAGGCTGCGGATGCATTGACCGCGGTAAGCAGCGAAGCGTGTTTTTCGACGCTTTTGACATCCCGGAAAGCCTTGTCGATGGCGATCGGCCCCACACCGCCGGCGCATTGCTGGTCACCGGTCATATGGAAGATGTCGCGCTCGAAGTTGGTGTCGTTCTGGCCGGTCCAGC
>CALMXT010000068.1 GCA_937871125.1 uncultured Zoogloea sp.
CCAGGAAGCCATGTGGACCATCCGCGCCTGGCTGGAGACCGTCCGTGAAGACTGATCGTCGTCGCTTCCTGCTGGCCGCCGGCGCCGTGGCGCTGACCGCCAGCCTCCCGGCCCGCGCCCAAGGCGTCGCCAGCCCGCTCGCCGACATTCGCCAGCGCGGCCACCTGAAAGTCGCGGTGTACAACGACTTCGCCCCGTGGTCGCTGAAGGGCAAAGGCATCGACGTGGACCTTGCCGAAGCGCTCGGCAAGCAACTCAAGCTGACGGCCCAGGTGGTCGGCTACACCGCCGACGAGGACATGGACGACGACCTGCGGAACATGGTCTGGAAGGGCCATTACCTGGGCACCGCGCCGTCCGACGTGATGATGCACGTACCGGTCGATTCCTACCTGCAGGGCAAGAACGACAAGGTGAAGATCTTCGGCCCCTACCATCTGGAAACCGTCGCCGTCGCCCGCGTGCAGCGCATCGGCCAGATCCGCGGCTCGGCGGCCACGGCACTGGAAGTATTCACCCGCGAGAAGATCGGCGTCGAAGGCCGCAGCCTGGCCGACGCCTTCCTGCTCGGCGTGCTGAGCGGCCGGCTGCGCGAAAACGTGGTCCATTTCGGCAGCATCGCCGCCGCCGTCGAGAAGCTGAAGGCCGGCGAGATTGCAGCCGTAATGGGCCCACGCTCGGAGATCGAGGCGGCGCTCGGCAAGGACAGCCGTTTCGTTGTCGAAGTCGTGCAGATGCCCGAACTGAAGATCAACAGCTGGCCGCTCGGGATGGCCGTCAAGGCCGACGAAGGCGAACTCGCCGACGCGCTCGCCGGCGCACTCCACGCGCTGCAGAAAGATGGCACGGTGGCCGCGATCTTCGCCCGCCACGGCGTCACCTACGTCCAGCCCACGCTGTAATCGAGGCCAACGATGAGCCGTGTCACCGCGATTCAAAGCCTGCTCGCCGCCTGCGCGCTGCTACCGGGCGCGGCGTTTGCCGCGCCTTTTGCCTACGTGCCGAACGAGAAATCGGCCACCGTATCGGTGATCGACACCGCCACCGATACGGTGGTCCGCACCCTGCCCGGCGGTCAGCGCCCGCGCGGCATCGCCACCGACGGCAGGCGCCTTTATGTCAGCGAGGCGCCCGCCGACGGACTGGCGATCATCGACACCACCGCCGAAGAACCGATCCGCCGGATTGCCCTCGGCAAGTCGCCGGAAGGCATCAGCGTCTCGGGCGACCGCAAGCTGGTCGCCGCGGCGGTGGAAGAATCCAATAGCGTGGTCCTGATCGAAGCGGCTACGGGGCGCAAGCTCGCCGACATCAAGGTGCGCGGCAAGAACCCGGAACACGCGGTGTTCAGCCCCGATGGCCGCTGGCTGCTGGTCAGCGCCGAAGAGGCCGAGCAGGTGGATCTCATCGACGTGAAGGCCCGCCGGCAGGTAGCGCAGATTCCCGTCGGCAAGCGTCCGCGGGGCATCGGCTTCACCCCGGACGGCCGCCGCGCCTACGTGGCCTGCGAACTGGCAAGCACCGTCTACGCCATCGATATGGGGCGCCGCCAGGTGATTGCCACGATCAAGGCCGGCAGCTTCTCCAACGGCGTCACCGTCGCCCCCGACGGCAGCCGCGTCTATGTTTCCAACGGCAAGGACGGCACGGTCAGCGCGATCCGCAGCGCCGACAACCAGATCGAAGCCACCATCCCGGTCGGCAAACGGCCCTGGAACATGGCCATCACCCCCGACGGCCGCAAGCTGTATGTGGCCAACGGCCGCTCCAACAGCGTGTCCGTGATCGACACCCAGCGCCTCGAAACCATCCGGGAAATCCCCGTCGGCGAACTCCCCTGGGGTGTCGTAATCCAGCCCTGATTCACCCTGGATATCCTTCCCAAACCCGGATTTGCCCCAGACCGATACACCTGCTCCATTATGGAGCAGGTGCTCCAAATCCAGGCTTACAGCTTCAAAATCCACTCGATCGCCGTTTTCAGATCGGCGTCGCTGATCTTGTCCGGGCCATTCGGCGTCATCGGAATCTGGCCCCACACACCGCTACCGCCGGCACGCACCTTGGCGCTCAGCACCGCCACCGCATCCGCCTGCCCCTTGTACTTCGCCGCCACCTCCTTGTAAGCCGGGCCGATGCGTTTCTGATCCACTGCATGGCAGGCCACGCAACGGGCCTTCTTGATGATTTCTTCGGACGCGACGGCCGGCGCGGCAACCATGACACCCAGTGCAAAGGCGCCCAACAACGGAACGAGCTTCATGTCTATCTCCTGATTTTGGATTTTTTAGATTCGGCCACGGCGGCCGGACAACAGCAACGCAAAAACAACGGCACGAATGCCGCCGTGCCACCAGCCCGGTGCAAAAACCATGCACTCCCCACCCCGCCGCGCCAATCGACCCAAAACCTTTTCCAGACAAGCACTTGAGGCGCCACTCCGGCCCTTGGCAGCGCGGCCCGGCTGTTCAGCCACTGCACACCTGCTCCATCCCGCAGCGCCGATCCGTAACACCTGCTCCGCCCGCGATACACCGCCCAAGCCGATTTCGGCGCCAATCCGGGCCATTCCAGCCCTGACTCGGCAGGCATGCTTCCTGCAGTTCAAGTCCTCATGAAAAGCGCGACTCCGTCCTTCCCCCTGCCGCACGCCGAGCTCATCCGGCGCTCCTGGGAGCGCTGTGCCGCTGCCGGCCTCGTCAGCAACGAACGCCAGCCCGACACGCGCAATTCCCGCTTCGGCCTTGCCGACCGGCTCGAAGCCAACGCGCGGCTGGTGGCCTTCGCTCAGCCGATCATGGAACACCTGCATCAGCAGATCGCCCGCTCGTCCTCGACCGTTCTGCTGGCCGACGACAGCGGCGTGATCCTGCGTTCGGTCGGCGATGCCGACTTCGCCGAACGCGCCGCCAAGGTCTCCCTGCAGCCCGGCCACTCGTGGGCCGAAGGCGTCATGGGCACCAACGCCATCGGCACCGCACTGGCCGAACAGCACACCGTCGCGGTGATCGGCGCCGACCACTACCTGGAACGCAACCGCTTCCTCACCTGCATCGCCACCCCCATCCACGCCCCCACCGGCGGCGTACTCGGGATTCTCGACATCTCCACCTGCAACCAGGTCACCCAGGTGCACGCCAAGGCGCTGCTGCAGAGCACCGCCGAGATCATCGAAAACCGCCTGATCGAAACGGTTGCCGACGCCAGCGTCACGATCCGCTTCCACCCCCAGCCCGAAGCCCTTTCGTCGCCCCTCGAAGGCCTCGCCGTATTCGACGAAGCCGGCCATCTGCTGGCCTGCAACCGGCGCGCCGAACGCCTGCTCGGCCTCGCCGACACCCGCCGCAACCGGTCGGCTTTCTGGAACATATTCGAGACCCGCTGGAGCGCCATCCTCGATCACGCCTTATCGAACGGCACCCATCCGACCCACGTGCGCGACCTCGGCGGACGCGAGTTCGCCGCCCGTCTCCAGATCGGCAAACTGCGCCGACAGCGCCCGACCGGCGCCACCGCCAACCCGACCTCCGCCGCGCCCCGCCGCGCCACCCTCGACGAACTGAACCTGGGCGACAAGGCCGTCGCCGACGCCATCCGCCGCGCCCAGCGCATCGTCGGCCTCGACATCCCGCTGCTGATCCAGGGCGAAACCGGCACCGGCAAGGAAGTCTTCGCCCAAGCCTTCCACCATAGCGGCCCCCGCAAGCACGGCCCCTTCGTCGCCATCAATTGCGCCGCCATCCCCGCCAACCTGATCGAAGCCGAACTCTTCGGCTACAGTGCCGGCGCCTACACCGGCGCCCGCGGCGAAGGCGCCCGCGGCAAACTGCGCGAAGCCAACGGCGGCACCCTGTTCCTCGACGAAATCGGCGACATGCCGCTGCGCCTCCAGGCCGTCCTCCTGCGCGTACTCGAAACCCGCCGCGTCACCCCCCTCGGCGGCGGCCCGGAAGAAACCATCCAGCTCACCCTCGTCTGCGCCAGCCACCGCTCCCTCAAGGCCTTGTGCGAACGCGGCGAATTCCGCCCCGACCTGTATTTCCGCCTGTCGGCCATGAACCTCACCCTGCCCGCCCTGCGCGAGCGCAGCGACATCTGCGCCCTCGCCCGACGCATCCTCCAGGAAGAATCCCCCGCCCGACCGCTGCGCCTCGCCAGCGCCACCCTCGATCTCATCCGCCGTCACCCGTGGCCCGGCAACATCCGCCAGCTCCGCAACGCCCTGCGCCTCGCCGTCGCCATGCTCGGCCCCGAAGAAAGCACGCTCCACCCCGAACATCTGCCCGACGAGCCCGACGACCGCGCCGCCGACGCCCCCGGTCTGCCGGCCGGCCACAGCCTGCGCAGCGCCGAAAACCGCCTCATCGACGACACCCTCGCCCGCCACGCCGGCAACATCTCCGCCACCGCCCGCGAACTCGGCATTACCCGCACCACGCTCTATCGCAAACTGCGGCGCAACCCCTGAGCCCCGGCCGCGTGGGATACTCACGCCCCGCCTCCGTCCTCCGCACCATGTCCGTCCGCCGCCTGACCGTCGCCCTTTCGGCACTCGTCCTCGCCGCCTGCAGCGCCGCGCCCTCGCCTCTCGTCCCGCAGCTCCGCGAGCAATTCCGGCCCGGCATGACGCAAGCCGCGGCCGAAGCCGCGCTGCACGCCCGCGGCACGACCTATTCGGTACGCAACCCCGCCGAATGCGCCGAACTCGCCAACCGCAGCGCCATGACGGCCCAACTCCAGCCCCGCGGCGGAATCTGCATTTTCGGCAAGATTCCGCTATCCAAAAACTGGCTCGGCGGCAGCACGGACGTCATCCTGCAACTCGTCTTCACGCCGGACGGGAAACTTGCGGACGGAAATTTCGAGGAAATCGAAAACACGTTTTGACTGCGCCGGTCCCGGCTGCCGACGCACCCGAGCCACCCGTATTGGCGGGACGAAGAGCCGGAGATCTTCCAGGGCCGACAAACCGTCCGTTATCCAACCCGTCCCAGCACATGCACAAGAGGCCATCCCGCGGATGGCCTCTTGTGCATGTGCTGGGGGAACGCAGGAATCAGAAGGTGACGACCTTGTCGGCCTCCAGCGTGGCCTGGGCCAGTTCGGGCAGAGTGCCGATACTGACGCCTTCGATCAGCGGAAGCTCGGCCAACCCGCGGGCCAACGCACAGGTACGGCACAGCTTGATCGGGACGCCATAGCGCACCAGTTCCTCGACCATGCCCTGCAGGCCGTTGCCGGTGCCGTCGACCTGATTGGGCAGCGCCAGCACGGTCGCGTCCGACATCAGGAACAGCTTCACCTCCGGTGCGTCGCCGTCGACGCCCGCCAAGGCCGTCGCCAGACGCAGGCCGGACAGGCAACGCTCGCTGCCGTAGGGTGGCGCGTGAATGATGATGAGGATTTTTTGCATCGGGACAATCTCCGTAAAAACGCCGCATGAAGCGCAAAAAGCCGGGGCGGAGCCACGACCCTTGCGGACGTCATGATACGCAAGCGCTTCCCGACCGGACATCCTTCGGCGGCGCAGGCGCGGCCATCATTCTCCGAACCCGTCTTTCAGCGCCTCCCGCAGATACCCCACGAACACCTGTACCGCCTTGGGGACATGGGCGCTGTAGGGGCGGATGGCGCACAGACGGTCGCCATAAGCACTGACGGCCCGCCAGTCGGACAACAGCGGAACGAGGCGGCCGGCGGCGACCTCCCGACGGGCGCTGAAATCCGGCAGCAGCGCCACCCCCAGACCACCGAGGACGGCTTCGCGCAGGGCTTCGCTGTTGTTGGCCGAAAAGCTGCCGCGGATGCCGACGCTGACCCGCGCGCCGCCGGCGGCCGGTTCGAAGCTCCAGCTCGGCACCCCCTGACTGCGCAGATAAGTCAGACAGTCGTGCCCGGCCAGCTCTTCGGGACGCAACGGCGTGCCCCGCCGGCTCAGGTAATCGGGGCTGCCGACGAGTACCGAGCGGGTTTCGCAGAGCGTCCACGCCACATGGGTTTCCGGCACCGAGGCGACATGGCGGATGGCCAGATCGAAGCCATCCTGGACCAGGGAGCTGAGCCGTTCGGAGAGATCGAGCTCGATGCGCAGCTCAGGGTAGGTGCGCAGAAAGCCAGCCACCAGCGGCGCAATATGCTGACGCCCGAGGGCGGTGGCCACCGTCACCCGCAACAGGCCGCTCGGCGCATCGGCCAGATCGCGCACGCCGGCAAAGCTGCGTTCGATCTGCTCGAAAGCGCCGCGGGTGCTGTCCACCAGGGACTGGCCGGCTGCGGTGAGACGCACACTGCGCGTCGTGCGGCGCACCAGCGGCACGCCGGCGGCGGCCTCCAACTCGCCGATGCGCTGACTCATGGCGGCTTTGCTCACCGCCAGACGCAGCGCTGCGGCGGTGTAGCTGCCGGTTTCGGCAAGCACCCCCAGCCAATGCACATGGGCCCACAAGGCGTCGATTTTTTGCTTTTTCATCGGCTCCATTGTTCATCAATGTGAACAGTGAAACCAGCATTTGCGTCTTCCGCAGCGGCGGCGGCGTCCCTACACTGCACAGCCTTGCCCTTCCTCGTTCGCGGAAAACCTCAATGCAACTCACTCCCCGCCTCGTCCTGATGCTCGCGACGCCCCCCGCGATGTGGGCCACCAACGCGGTGGTCGGCCGCCTGGCCATCGGCAGCATGGACCCGCTCTGGCTCAACGCGATCCGCTGGGTGGTGGCTTTCGTGCTGCTGCTGCCGCTGGGCTGGTCGGCGCTGGCGACACCGGCCGCGCGGGCGCAGATCGCCGCACGCTGGCAATACCTGGCCATCCTCGGCCTGATCGGGGTGGGCGCCTACAACGCGCTGCAGTACATGGCGCTACGCACCAGCACGCCGCTCAACGTCACCCTCATCGCCTCCAGCTCGCCGGTGTGGGCAATGGTGGTCGGGGCGCTGGGTTACAAGGTGGTTCCGACGCGGCTGCAACTCATCGGCGCGGTGCTGTCCCTCGCCGGCGTGGCGCTGGTGATGTCGCGGGGCCATCCGGCCGCGCTGGCCGACATCCAGTTCGTGCAAGGCGACCTGCTGATGGTACTGGCCATCATCGGCTGGCAGATCTACAGCTGGATGCTCGCCCGGCCGCCCGCGCATATGGCCGGCGCGGCCCGCCCGGCCTGGAACTGGGCCCAGTTCCTGGTGGCCCAGTGCGTGTTCGGGGTGGCCTGGGCGGTGGGCATCGCCGAAGTGGGCGACCTGATCGCCCCGTCCGCCCCCGCCCAGTGGTCGTGGCAACTGGGCGCGGCGATCCTGTTCATCGCCATCGGCCCGTCGATCATCGCCTATCGCCTGTGGGGCCTGGCGGTGGCCGAAGCCGGGCCGGCGATGGCCGCGATCTTCTACAACCTCACGCCGCTGTTCGCCGCCATTCTCTCGGCCGCAGTGATCGGCGAAGCGCCGCAGCCCTTCCACGGCGTGGCTTTCGTGCTGATCGTCGCAGGCATCGTCGTATCGTCCCGGACGACGGCAAGAGCCGCCGAAGCGGCAAAGTAAGGCGGCGCTCGCCGCACTTTCTCGTCGCCCTCGCCCCACCCGGACCTCGACGCCCGCAGCGGTCATTCCGCCGGACCGGAACGCCGCCGACGCTCAAAAAAACAAACCCCGGAGGCGGACGTCCGGGGTTTGTCGGGCACGGCATCGGCGGCGGATTATTTCGGCGCCAGGGTCAGAATCCACTTGACCAGCTTCTTGGCGTCCGCTTCCTTGATCGCAACCTTGTTGGGAGGCATCGCGAGGCCGCTGACCTTGTCCTTCCAGTGGCTGCCATAAGGGTTGGAGCCTTCCAGCACCACGCGGGTCAGGAAGACATCGGCGCCCGGCTTGCCCTTGTACATCTTGGCCACGTCCTGCCAGGCCGGGCCGA
>CALMXT010000069.1 GCA_937871125.1 uncultured Zoogloea sp.
GCACCGGCATCATCATCGACTTGAAGAAGTGGTCGGTCTGGTGGGGCAGGGTGGACGACTTGGCGGCATGGTCGTCGCCGGCAATCGCCAGCACGCCCCCGAAGCGGCTGCTGCCGGCCGCATTGGCATGGCGGAACACGTCGCCGCAGCGGTCGACGCCCGGCCCTTTGCCGTACCACATGGCAAACACGCCCTGCACCCGCGCCTTGGGCGACAGGGCCAACTGCTGGCTGCCCCACACGGCGGTGGCGGCCAGGTCTTCGTTGATGCCGGGCTGGAACACGATGTCGTGCTCGCTCAGGTGCTCGCGGGCACTCCAGAGGGTCATGTCGAGCCCGCCGAGCGGCGAGCCGCGGTAGCCCGAGACGAAGCCGGCGGTGTTGAGCCCGGCGGCCCGGTCGCGTTCCCGCTGGATCATCAGGAGGCGTGCAAGCGCCTGGTAGCCGGTCAGGTAGACGCGCCCGGAGGCGGCGGTGTATTTGTCGTCGAGACTGACGCTCGCGCCGGATGCGGCGGACGCGTGGAGGGGATCCTGTTCGGCCATGGCGAGTTCCTCGCAAAATCGTGCTTCGACGCGCAGTCGGGCCTTGTGGGCCGTGGCGCAGGGCGTTGCAAGACAAGCCTAGTTGCCGCCCCGGGACAACTCAATGATTGGATTGCGCCGAGCGGCCGGGGGTTCCGGCGCAGATGAAAGCCCGGTGCAAACTCCGGGGCTTAGCATCCCGAGCGCCGGGGTTGGACCCGGATTTACGGGAGTGCGCAGATGGTGGAGCAGGTTTCCGAAAATTTCGTGCTGGCCCGCTTGGCTTTCGGGCCGGGGCCTGAGGAGGAGCGCATCCGTCTGCGCGAAGGCGGCCTGCGGCGCTGGCTGGCCGAGCAGCTCGCACCGCCGGACGGCGACGATGACGCCTGCCGGCTGCGCCTGGAGCAGACGCGAGTACGCATCCGCTACGACGCCGGCAAGGCGCCAGCGCCCGAGTACCCGGCGCTCGACGAGATGCGCGGCCTCGGCTCGCTGGCGGCGCCGATCGACACGCTCTGGGCGCTCACCGACTACAAGCGCCCGATGGCCGGCCCCGAGCGCTTCCGTCCGCGCACCGAGGTGGCCGCCGCCTGTCTGGTGCGCGCGGTGTACAGCCGCTGGCAGCTGCGCGAGGTGCTGTGCGATTTCTGGCACAACCACTTCAATGTGGATGCCAGCCAGTTGGTACCGGTGGCCGCCACGTTGCCGATCTACGACCGGGAGGTGATTCGCCGCCACGCGCTGGGCAATTTCCGCGAATTTCTCGAAGCCGTCGCCACCAGCACGGCCATGCAGTATTACCTCAACAACCGCTCGTCCCGCGCCGGCAGCGCCAACGAGAACTACGCCCGCGAGCTGTTCGAACTGCACAGCTTCGGCCGCGAAAACTACCTGAACGAGTTCTACAACCGCTGGCGCGAGGTGCCCGGCGCCCTCAAGGGCCAGCCGAAGGGCTTCATCGATCAGGACGTTTACGAGGCCGCCCGTGCGTTTACCGGGTGGACCGTGGAGGACGGCAGCGGCCTCGGCGGGGTGGACCGGCTGCCCTCCAGCGGCCGTTTCGCTTACGTCGAATCCTGGCACGACAACTACCAGAAGCGGGTGCTCGGCACGGAGTTCGATCCTTTTCAGCCGCCCCTCGCCGACGGCCGCAAGGTGCTCGATCTGGTCGCCGCCCACCCGGCCACGGCCCGTCACGTGAGCGGCAAACTGTGCCGGCGACTGGTGGGCGAGGGCGCGTCGGCGAAGCTGCTGAACGGGGCCGCCGAGGTGTGGCTGCGCAGTCGGCAGCAGCCGGATCAGATCGCCCGCGTGGTGGAGTTCATCGTGTTGTCGCCGGACTTTGCCCGGAGCGGCGGCGCGCGGGTGCGGCGTCCGCTGGAACTGGTGGCGGCGTTTGCGCGGGCGACCGGGATGGATTTCGTACCCACCGAAGCCTTGATCGGCGAAATGGCCGGTGCCGGTCAGCGTCTGTTTGGCTGGGGCGCGCCGACCGGCCATCCGGAAGAGGCGGCCTACTGGCTGAGTTCCAACGGGATGCGGCGGCGCTGGCAGCTGGTGCAGGGGCTGGCCGACAACCGCTGGGGGAACGGGGTCGTCGATCCGCGCGGTGCGCTCGGCCCGGCGACCCGCAGCGTGGCTCAGGCCGCCGATGCCTGGGCTGCACGGCTGGTCGATGCGCCGGCGGGCGGTGCGGTGGCGCAGGCCATCCTCGCCGGTCTGGCGGTGGACCCGGCCCGGCTCCTCGATGCCGGCAAGCCGGCCGATACGACCAACCTGCTCCGGCGCATCCTCGCCTTTACGGCGATGAGTGCGGCGTTTCAAAGCTGCTGAAGGAGGCCGACCGTGACGAGTCGCCGCGATTTTCTCAAAGCCTGCGCCGCTGCCGGCGTGTTCGTTCCCGCGCTCGGCCTTGGCCGGCTGGCCTTCGCGGCCGAAGGTGCGCCGGCGCCCTTGCTGGTGATGGTTTTCCAGCGGGGCGGCTGCGACGGGCTGCAGCTGGTGGGGCCGGTCAACGACCGCAGTTATGTGGATGCGCGCAGCTCCGATCTGCGGGTGCTCGACAGCGGCGAACGCCCCGGTCTGGCCCTTGCCAATGGCCTCGGCACGGGGCTGGATTTCCGCCTGCATCCCGAGGCGAAGGCCTTGTTCGAACTCTACGAGGCCGGGCAGATGGCGGTGCTGCACGCCTGCGGTCTGACGAACGGCTCGCGCAGCCATTTCGAGGCGCAGGATCTGATCGAGCACGGGGTGGTCAGCCTCGATCGTCTGGCGCGCACGCCCGAAGGATGGCTCACCCGCTATCTCGCCACCTTCGGCGAGGTGGGCGGCGACCGGATTGCCGCCGTGTCGGCCAACGCCGGTCTGGCGGCGGCCTTGGCCCGCGACGACGATGCGTTGGCCATTCCCGAACTTCAGGGCGGCCTGCCGCTGCCCGGCGGCAAGGAGGCCGCGGCGGTGCTGGGGCGGCTCTACGCGCCGGGCGGCACCGCGATCCAGCAGGCCGGCGCACGTACCCTGGCCCGCGTGGCCCTCGTCGAAGCGCGTTTGCCGCGCCTGCCGGATGGGCGTCCGGCGCCCTACAACCCGTCTGCCGCCGGCTACGAGAACAACGGCTTCACCCAGGGGCTGCAGGCCATCGCCCGGCTGGCGCGGATGGACGTGGGCTTGCGGGTGGCCTGCATCGACCACGCCAGTTGGGACACCCACGATACCCAGGCCGGCCGCTTCAATGGGCTGGTCGGTCAGCTGTCGCGCGGGCTGGCCGCCTTTTACCGGGATATGGCCGAGGCCGGGCGGAGCGTGAGGATTGTCGTGATGACCGAGTTCGGCCGCCGTCTGCGCTCCAATCGCAGCCAGGGCACCGACCACGGCCACGGCTCGGCGATGCTGGTGCTCGGCGCCGACGTGCGGGGCGGGCGGATGTTCGGCGACTGGCCCGGCCTGGAAACCCTGCGCCTCGACCAAGGCGTCGATCTGGCGGTGACCACGGATTTCCGCCAGGTGCTGGCCGAAGTGCTGGCTTTGCGCGCTGCGGAGCGGGACAGGGTGTTCCCAGGGCTGGCGCCGCGGGCGCCGCTTGGGCTGCTGCGCGTCGACGGAATGGCGTGAATGCTCGGCCACGGGGCACGGGAACTGTAATATGGGCGGCCTGGACCGGCGGGCTTCGCCCGGCGGTCGTTCCCTATGGAGTCGAATCTTGGAATCAAGCGCCATGCGCGTCGGCACGTCCGGTTCGCCGGCGGCGCCGTGGCATCGCGTGCTGCTGCGGCGCTTGGGCTACCTGTGGTGGTTCAAGGCCGTCGGCACGACGCTGTTCATGACCGCCTTTTTCGCGGCCTATCTGCATCTGCTGCATTTCCCGCTCTATCCCGTCACCGTCATGCCGCTCACCGCGGTGGATCGGGCCATCGGCTTTCAGCCCTGGGCGCTGGCGGCCTACGCTTCGCTGTGGATCTACGTCGCCTTGCCGCCGGCCATCGCGCCCACGCTGGGGCGGCTGTTCGGCTACGGCTGGCATATCGGCGGGCTGTGTCTGGTGGGGATCGCGGTATTCGTGTTCTGGCCCACCGCGGTGCCGCCGGCCGACGTGGATTGGGGGCTCTATCCCGGTTACGCATTGCTCAAGGGCATCGATGCCGGAGGCAATGCCTGCCCGTCGCTGCATGTGGCGACGGCGCTGTATTCGGCGATCTGGCTGGCCGCCGATTTCCGCGAGGTGGGCGCTGCCCGCTGGATGCGCGGGCTCAACGGCTTGTGGTGCGCGGTGATCGTTTTTTCGACGCTGGCCACCAAGCAGCACGTGATGCTGGACGTGCTGGCCGGCACGGCGCTGGCCCTGCTGGCGGCGGCCCTGTCGCCGGGGCTGCGCCGCCGGTTGCCGGCAAAGGTGGCGGTGCCGGTCTGATTACGGTATAACCCGCGCGGGTAGCGCCGCGGGTCGACCGCCGGCCGGAGGATGCGATATGACTGGTTTTGCGCCGCAGGAAATGAACGAGTGCGATGTTCTGGTGATCGGCGGCGGACCTGCCGGCAGCACCGTCGCACCCATGCTGGCCCGCAAGGGTTACCGGGTCGTGTTGCTGGAAAAGGCCCACCATCCGCGCTTTCACATCGGCGAGTCGCTGCTGCCGGCCAATATGCCGCTGCTTGAAGAGTTGGGCGTGGCCGACGAGGTGCGCGCCATCGGCATGGAAAAATGGGGCGCCGAGTTCGTCTCGCCCTGGCATGGGCACGGTCAGGAGTTCCGCTTCAGCGAGGCCTGGGACAAATCCATGCCCTACGCGTATCAGGTCAAGCGCGCCGATTTCGATCTCATCCTGATCCGCAACGCGGCCCGCGAGGGCGCCGAAGTCATCGAGGGCTGCAAGGTCGGCGGGGTGGATTTCCTGCCGGACGACCAGGGCGCCATCGTCAGCGCCACCCACGACGATGGCCGCGAGCAGCGCTGGAAGTCGCGTTTCGTGGTGGATGCGTCGGGGCGCGACACCTTTCTCGCCAACCGTTTCCGGATCAAGCATCGCAACCCGCGTCACAACAGCTCGGCCATGTACGCCCATTTCGTCGGCGCGCGCCGCAACGAAGGCCAGGCCGAAGGCAACATCACGATCTTCTGGTTCGATCACGGCTGGTTCTGGTTCATCCCGCTCTCCGACGGCGTCACCAGCGTCGGCGCCACCGTCTGGCCGTATTACATGAAAACCAAGGGCAGCCGTCCGCTCGACCAGTTTCTGCTCGACACCATCGCCATGTGTCCGCCGCTGGCCGAGCGTCTGAAGGACGCGCACGCGGTCACCGCGGCCGAGGCGACCGGCAATTTCTCCTATGTTTCCGAGCGCAACCACGGCGCCAACTATCTGCTGCTGGGCGACGCCTTCGCCTTCATCGATCCGGTGTTCTCGTCCGGCGTGATGCTGGCCATGAACAGCGGCATCGCCGGCGCCGAGGCCATCGATACCTGTCTGTCGCGCCCCCGCGAAGCCGCCGCCGCGCTCAAGGAATTCGACCGGATCATGCGCCACGGGCCGACCGCCTTTTCGTGGTTCATCTACCGGATCACCAACCCGACCATGCGCGACATGTTCATGGGGCCGCGCAATGTCTTCCGGGTCAAGGAGGCGCTGCTCTCGGTGCTGGCCGGCGACGTTTTCGGCACCACGCCGATCTGGAACAGCGTGCGCATCTTCAAGCTCATCTATTACGTGACCTCCATCGTCAACGGTCGGCGTTCCCTTGCCGCCTGGCGTAAGCGCCGGCTCAACATCCGGCCGGTGGACGAGGCCGGCATGGGCGTCGGCCCATGAAGCGCGCGGCCCCGCTGGCCCTGCTGCTGTCCGGTCTGTCCGCCACGCCGGCCCTTGCCGCCGATGTGCCCCTGTGGGAGCTCGGCGCCGGTGTCGGCGTGCTGAGCCTGCCGGCGTGGCGCGGCGCGGCCGACACCCGCGGCTACGTGCTGCCGGTGCCTTATTTCACCTATCACGGCGATTTCCTCCGCGCCGACCGGCACGGCATCCGCGGCGTGTTGTTCGACAGCGACCGCATCGACCTGGGCATCAGCCTCGCCGGCTCGCCGCCGGTGGGGAGCGACGGCACTTCCGCGCGGGCCGGCATGCCCGATCTCAAGGCCACCGGCGAGATTGGCCCGCAACTCGATCTGACCCTGTGGCGCAGCGACAGCCGGGCGCGCAAGCTCACCCTGATCCTGCCGCTGCGCGCCGCGTTCACGCTCACCGGTCCGCCCCGCGACAAAGGCTGGGTATTTTCGCCAGCCCTCAACCTCGACGTCGCCGACATGGCTGGCCTGCCGGGCTGGAAGCTCGGCCTGCGCAGCGGCCCGATCTTCGCCACCCAGCGTCAGCACGCCTACTTCTACGAGGTGGCGCCGGCCCAGGCCACCGCCACCCGCCCGGCCTATGCGGCCAGCGGCGGCTATAGCGGCAGCCAGTTTCTCGCCGCGCTGTCCAAGCGCTTTCCCACCTACTGGGTCGGGGGCTACGTGCGCTACGACAATCTGCAGGGCGCGGCCTTCGACGACAGTCCGCTGGTGGCCCGCAATCACTATCTGGCCGGCGGCGTGGCGGTGGCGTGGATCTTCGGCGAATCGAGCCGGCGTGTGAGCGTCGATGACTGAAACCCGCGCCGGGCTCGGTGCACGTCTCTGGACGGCCTACGAATACGTGGCGATGGTCGCCGGGCTGGGGGCGCTGGCGGTGCTGTGCCTCGTCTGGCTGCCCTTCGCGCTGCTGTGTTCGGCGCTGCCGGAGCGGATCGGGCGGGTGGTCGGGCGGCTGGCGATCATGATCGGTTTCCGGCTATACCTGCATTTCCTGAGCGTCTTCTGCGCCTGCCGCTTCGACCTGTCGGCGCTGGACGATCTGCGCCGCGACCGCCCGCTGATTCTCGTCGCCAACCACCCCTCGCTGCTCGACGTGGTGATGATCGTCTCGCGCCTGCCCGATGCCGTGTGCGTGATGAAGGCCGCGCTGATGGACAACGTGCTGCTCGGCGCGGCGGCCCGGCTGGCCCGCTACATCCGCAACGACGCACCGGTCAGCATGGTTCGGCAGGCCCGCAGCGCACTGCAGCAGGGCGCCCATCTGGTGATCTTCCCGGAAGGCTCGCGCACCCGGCATTTCCCGCTCGACGCCTGTACCGCCGCGTCGGGCCTGATCTCCCACGCCGCCAAGGTGCCGGTGCAGACCCTCGCCATCGAATACAGTTCGCCCTACCTGGGCAAGGATTGGCCGCTCTTCCGCAAGCCCGAGTTGCCGCTGCGCTTCAGCATCCGCGTGGGCCGGCGTTTCGAGGCGCCGGCCCACGCACGCAGCTTCACGCGGGAGCTCGAAGCCTACTTCCGCGCCGAGCTGGGGGCCGGTTCCAAACCAAACCACAACACCGCACCGTGACGACCGCTTCGACCACCCATCTCGTCCTCATCCCCAGCTACAACCCCGGCGCGAAGGTGGACGACACCGTGCGTCAGGCACGGCGGTTCTGGAATCCGGTGTGGGTCGTCGTCGATGGCAGCACCGACGGCAGCACCGCCCGGCTGCAGGCCATGGCGGCGGCCGATTCCGGCCTGCGGGTCATCGTGCTGCCGGAAAACCGCGGCAAGGGTTCGGCCGTGCTCGAAGGCCTGCAGGCGGCCCAGGCGGCCGGCTTCACCCACGTGCTGACGATGGATTCCGACGGTCAGCACCCGGCCGACCGGATCCCCGAATTCATGGCCGTGTCGGCCCGCAATCCGGGCTGCATGGTGCTCGGCAAGCCGGTGTTCGACGCCGCCGCGCCGCAGTTGCGGGTCAAGGGGCGGGAGATTTCCAACTGGTGGGCGAATCTCGAAACCCTGTGGATGGGCATCGGCGATTCGCTGTTCGGCTTTCGCGTCTATCCGGCGGCGCCGCTTGAAAAGATCATGCGCCGCCAGCGCTGGATGCGCCGTTTCGATTTCGATCCGGAAGCCGTGGTGCGTCTTGCCTGGGCCGGCGTGCGTCCGATCAATCTGCCCGCGCCGGTGCGCTACTTCCGTGCCGACGAAGGCGGTGTCTCGCACTTCCGCTACTTCCGCGACAACCGTCTGCTCACCTGGATGCATACCCGGCTGTTCATCGGCTTTGTGCTGCGCCTGCCGATGCTGCTCGGGCGAAAGCTCGCGGCCGGGCGGCGGGCTTCCTAGCGGCCCCAGGCGAGGCGCACCGCCGCCATTCCAAAAGCAAAACAGAAGCCGTAGGCAAACGAATCCAGGCGGATCGTCCGCTGCCCGTGCCGGCGTCGCCAGGCGCCCAGCCAGCCCATCAACAGGCCCGCGCAGACCGGGGCGACGAGCAGATTGGCCGCGCGCAGCCAGGGCGTCGCGATGAAGTGGGCCGGCACCGGCCACAGGCTCGCCGCACCGGCCAGTGCGCCGTAGGTCAGGTAGCCGATGGCGGCCATCCAGGGCGGCGCCGCGCGGGCCCGCTCGAAGGGCGCCGACAGGCTGCGGAGGAAGGTTTCGAGGACGAGTTCGCCGAAAAGCTGAAGAAGAATTTCCGCCGCGACCTGCAGCGCCCAGCCGGCAATCTGCAGGAGCGCTTCGAGCAGGATTTCCACGTCAGCGGCGGCCGTTCACCGTCACGCCCATCTTGGGCAGCCAGCGGCGCAGGCCCGGGGTGGTGACCACGGTGCTGACGATGGCCATCAGCACCAGCATGGTGAACATGTCCTGGGAGATCACGCCGAGGTCGAAACCCACGTTGATGACGATCAGTTCCATCAGGGCGCGGGTGTTCATCATGATGCCGAGCACGCTGGATTCGGCGTGGTTGAGGCCGCAGGCGCGCGCCGCGAGATAGCTGCCGCCGAACTTGCCGGCCGTGGCCAGGAGGGTGGTGAGGATGCACCAGCCCCAGAGCGCGGCGCTGTCGAGGCCGCCGATGTTGGTGCGCAGGCCGGTGTAGGTGAAGAAGATCGGCAGGAAGAAGACGGTGACGAAATGGCCGATACGCTCCTTCCAGGCGGCGACCAGTTCGTGTTCGTCGTGCACCAGCACGCCCATCACGAAACCGCCGAAGATCGCGAAGATGCCCAGCTTGTAGGTGGTCATGGCGCACAGGAAGATCGCCGCCAGCAGAATGCCCATCAGATGCGGCGAAAGGTGGCCGTGGTGGCGTGTGCGGCGCACCGCCTGCTTGATGAGCGGTCGCACCCCGAACCACGACACCGCCATGAAAACCCCGACCAGCGCCACTTTGACGCCGAATTCGGCGGCGTCGAAATGGGACAGCGTGAGGGTGGTGACCAGCGCCAGCAGCAGCCAGCCGACCACGTCGTTGATCGCCGCGGCGCTGATGGCGATGACGCCGATGGGGCGGCGGGTCAGTTCGAACTCGATCATGATCCGCCCCAGAATCGGCAAGGCGGTGATCGAGAACGCGGTGGCGATGAATAGCCCCGAGGCCAGCCGGTCGGCGTGGGGCGACAGCTCGGGCGCCGACAGCCAGCCGAAGGCCAGCCCGAGACCGAAGGGCGCCAGCAGCCCGGCGACGGAAACCCAGGCCACGGTCTTGCGGTTCTCCCGTTCGGTAAGGTGGGAGAAGTCGAACTCGATGCCGATCTGGAACATCAGCAGGATCAGGCCCAGTTGCGAGAGCACCTGCATGGGTTCCGGCGGGGCCGAGCGGAAGACGTAGTCGAACACGTCGGGCGCCAGCAGTCCGAACAGGGACGGCCCGAGCAGGATGCCGACGACGATTTCGCCCACCGCCGAGGATTGCCCGACCCGCCGCGCCAGGGCGCCGCCGATGCGTCCGGCCAGGACGATCACGGTGAGTTGAAGCAGCGCGAAGAATAGCGTCGCCTCGGCCTTGTGCACCGTGACGGCGGCGGCCAGATGGTTTGCGGTGCTCATGGAGACGGTGATGTGTTCAGACCATTCCGCCGTTGATCGAGAGGATTTGCCCGGTGATGTAGGCGGCGCGCTCGGAGACCAGGAAGGCCACCAGATCGGCCACTTCGTCCGGCTGGCCGGCGCGTTTCATCGGGACGAGGCGCTCGATGGTGGCCTTGTCGAAGCTGCCGTCGCTCATTTCGGTGGCGATGATGCCCGGCGCGACGGCGTTGACGGTGACGTTGCGGCTTGCCAGTTCGAGCGCCAGCGACTTGGTGGCGGCGTGCAGGGCGCCCTTGGCCGCGGCGTAATTGACCTGCCCCCGGTTGCCGACCAGCCCGGCCACCGAGGTGATGGTGACGATGCGGCCCCAGCGGGTGCGCAGCATCGGCATGGTGAGCGGCTGGGTGACGTTGTAGAAACCGTTGAGATTGACGTCCATGACGGTATGCCACTGCTTGGCGCCCATGCCCGGAAAAACGGCGTCGGCGTGGCGGCCGGCGTTGTTCACGAGGATCTGCACCGGGCCGGCGGCGAGGATGGCGTCGAGGGCGGCGGCGGTGGCGTCGGCGTCGGTGATGTCGAAGGCGACGGCTTCGGCCGAGCCGCCGGCGGCGGCGATTTCGGCCGCCACGGCGGTGGCCTTGTCGTGCCGGCGGTTGGCGTGGACGATGACGTGATGGCCGTCGGCGGCGAGCCGGCGGGCGATGGCGGCGCCGATGCCACCGCTGGCGCCGGTGACGAGGGCGCGCTTCATGGTATTTCTCCGGTGGTGGAGCGTGGATTGCGTTCGAGGACGTCGGCGTCGAGCACTACCGCCGCGCGGCCGTCCACCAGCGGCTTGCCGCCGGCCGATACGCTAAAGCGGTATAGCACCTGATTGGCGTCGCCGGAAAGGCGTTCGGCCTCTATCAGCAGATCGTCGGCTCGATCGTCGAGGCGCAGGGTGTGGAAATTTGCGCCGCGCACGCTGACCAGATAGCCCTGGCGCGGCGGCGCGACCGCGTCGGCGCTCAGGCTGCCGTGCAGGGCCATGGCCTGGGCGGCGTATTCGATGCCGGCGGCGATGCCGAGCCGATTGTCGCTGCAGAGCGGATTGGCCGGCTGACGGTGGCTGCGGCTGGTGCACCGGATGGCGTCCGGGGTCCAGTCGAGCACCGCGTCGAGCAGACACATATCGGCCTGGTGGGGAATGCGGGCGGCGATGGCCGGGCGGTCTAGCATGGGGCGGGCACCGGGGTGAGGGTGACGGCGAGGCTGAGGGGGGCGAGGTATTCGAGATTCGCCTGCGCCGCTTTGCCGTCTGCCAGCAGCTTGAGCAGCGGCAGGCCGCGCAGAGCCGGGATGGCGAGACGCAGGTTGTCGAGCGCCGGGTTGGCGAGGGGCGTGGCGGGGGCGTCGGTGAGGTCGACGGCGATCTGCGCGAGGCTGCGCTCGGTTTGCGTGGGGCTCAGCACCAGGCCGATCCCGGCGGCGTCGGGAATCGGCCGGAAGGCGAAGATCGGCGCGGGATATTCGGTGTCGTAGGCGATCAGCAGGGTGGGCGCGCCGCGGCTGGCGGTTTCGACGAGGGCTTCGAGCAGGCCGGCCGAAAAGCTGCCGTCGTAGGCGCACAGGGACTGGCTGGGCGCCATCGAGCCGGTGGCGATGCTCCAGTAGCCGGCGGGGGTGTTATGGAGCGAGTTGTGGAAGCGGGTGGGCGACACGCGGGGGTCGTCGGAGGCCAGGGTTTCGCACAGGGCGACGCAGTTATAGCCGTCGGCGGTGGCGGCCGAGAGTACGGCCGGCAGCTGGCGCGGGTCGGCGCCGGCGTGGGCGACGGCGGCCATGCCGGTGGCCAGCGCAATCCGCACGCTGCGGCTGGCCCGGCGGCGTTCGGCCGGCGGCAGCAGGGTCGGGGTGGGCAGCACGCTGGCGGCCGGGGCGTAGGGTGCGCGGCCGGCCAGCACGTCGGCGGCGCAGGCCCAGTCGGGCAGGCCGGGGGCGATCAGGCCGATGCCTTCGATCCAGGCGGTGAGGGTGTGGCTCATGCGCGCTTCCCGAAAACGAGGCTGCAGTTGCTGCCGCCGAAACCGAAGGAGTTGTTCATGGCGCACTTGACCGGGGCGTCGCGGCTGGCGAGCAGGTAGTCGAGACGTAGGCTCGGGTCGAGCTGGCGGGTGTTGGCGCTGCCGGGGAGGAGGCCGTCGCCGAGGGCGACGGCGCATACCACGGCTTCGAGGGCGCCCGCGGCGCCGAGGGTGTGGCCGGTGAGGCCTTTGGTGGAGCTGCAGGGTACGCGGTTGTCGAACAGTGCGCCGACCGCGCGGCCTTCGGCGGCGTCGTTGTTGAGGGTGGCGGTGCCGTGGAGGTTGATGTAGTCGACCGCGGCGGGCGTCAGGCCGGCGTCGGCGAGGGCGGCTTCCATCGCCATGCGGGCGCCGAGGCCTTCCGGGTGGGGCGAGGACATGTGGTAGGCGTCGCTGGATTCGCCGCAGCCGAGGAGCAGCACGGCGTCGGCGTCGGGCGTGGCGGGCGGGCGTTCGAGCAGCGCGAAGGCGGCAGCCTCGCCGACCGAGATGCCCTGACGCGCGGCGTCGTAGGGGCGGCAGGGCTCGGGGGCGGTGAGTTCGAGGGAGGCAAAGCCGTGCAGGGTGGTCAGGCAGAGGCTATCGACGCCGCCGACGACGGCCGCGTCGATGAGCCCCGCGTGGATCATGCGCGCGGCGGCGGCAAACACCTTGGCGGACGACGAGCAGGCGGTGGACACGACGACGGCCGGCCCTTCGAGCCCGAACCAGGCGCGCACGAAGGCGGCCAGCGACGAGGTGGTGTGGGCGCCGCGGTAGTTGAAGCCGGCGGGCAGGGCGCCGTCGGCGTCGCGGTGGCGGAAGGCGATCTCGGTTTCGAGGATGCCGGAGGTGCTGGTGCCGAGGATCAGCCCGATCCGGCGCGGGCCGTGGCGGGCGATGGCGTCGTTAACGGCGGCATCGAAGCCGTCGGCCTGCAGTCCGCGCAGGGCCAGCCGGTTGTTGCGGCAGTCGTAGTCGGCAAAGGCGGCGGGCAGCGGGGCGCGGTCGAGGCCGGCGACTTCGCCGATCCAGGTGGGGAGCGCGGTGCCGTCGAAGCGGCAGGGGGCGAGGCCGCCGGTGCCGCTGCGCAGCGCGCGGCGCAAGGCGGCGAGGCCGTCGCCGACGCAGCTGACCTGGGTGTAATGGGAAAGGTGAAGGGGAGTCACGGTTCGGCGTGCGGGTGGTGTCGCCGGAGTTTACCAGAACGACTATCGCGGCTAGTCCGGCTCCGCAAGGATCAGGACGTTGGCAAAGCCGGCGCCGCCCATCGGACGGGTTTCGCTGCGGTAGCCGAGCTGGCGCAACAGGGCCAGCCAATCGGCCAGCGGGCGGCCGTGGAGGCGCGGCAGGCGGCCGCTGTGGGCGAGGACGACGAGGCTGTCGGTCCACCGGGAGAGCCGGTAGGGCAGCCCGGCGGCGGCGTCGCCGACGCGCAGCAGGAGCCGGCCGTCGCCCGCGAGGCCGCTGCGGATGCGGGCGAGCAGGGCTTCCTGGCTGGCGGCGGGAATGTAGTGGAGGACGTCGATCAGGCAGACCACGTCGGCGGCCGGCAGCGGGGCGGCGGTCGCGTCGCCGCTTTCGAGGGTGACGAAGGGATGGTCGGCCAGTGCGATGCGGCCGCGGCGGACCGCGGCGTCGAGCAGTTCGATGCCGTGGTAGCGGGCAATGGCGGGCGGCGGGGCGTCGGCCGCCGGGCTTCGGCGGGCGTGCAGCCGGGCGGCGGCGAGCAGCCACGCCGCCAGCAGACCCTGGCCGCAGCCGAGGTCGAGATAGCGCGCGCGGGCGGGCAGCAGGCCGGGGGCGAGGAGGGCCGCGAAAAGCGGGTCGCCGCTCAGCTTGCCGAGGGCGAAGCGGTAGGCCCAGGGGCCGGCGCGACGGTAGGCTGCGGCGGCTTCGGTGGCGATCTGCGGGATGGCGGGGGTCACGGGCAGGCGTCGCCGAGGGTGACGGGGACGAGGCCGGCGGCGCGGATCCGGGCCAGCAGCGGCGGCAGCACGGCGAGGATGACCGCTTCGCCGTTTGGGCCGCGGGCGGCGTTGCCGTCGTGGAGGAGCAGGATGTCGCCCGCGGCGAGTGCGTTGCGGCCTGCGCCGGCGAGGCGGGCGAGCACCTGGGCCGGGTTGCCGTTGCGGGTGTCGTAGGCGCGGCGTGTCCAGGCGGCGAGGCGCAGGCCGAGGCGCGACAGCACCGGGTCGAGGAAGGGGTTGCGCAGCCCGGCGGGAGCGCGGAAGAAGCGCGGCGGGCGGCCCGTGAGTTGGCCGAGGGTGGCCTGGGCGGCGGCGATTTCGGCATGCATGCCCTGGAAACCGAAGGTCGAGAAGCGCTTCCAGTGGTGTTCGCTGTGGTTCTCGATGGCGTGGCCGCGGGCGACGATCTCGCGCACCAGGGCGGGGTGGGCGGCGGCGCGGCGGCCGATGCAGAAGAAGGTGGCCTTGGCGCCGGCGGCGTCGAGGAGGTCGAGCACCTGCGGCGTGACCTGCGGGTCGGGACCGTCGTCGATGGTCAGGGCGATCTCGCGGCGGGCGACGGCGGCGGCCGGCAGGCGGGTGAGGTTGGGGCCGAGCAGGCGGCTGCGCGGCAACAGGCCCGCGAGGGTGAGGACGGCATGGTCGGCAAGCAGGGCGCCGACGGCCAGCGGCCACGCCGACGGGGCGAGGAGCAGTCCGGCGCCAGCCGCGGCATGAAGGCCGAAGCTGAGCTGCATGAACGGGCTGGGCCGCCAGCGCGTCATGCCCGATCCTTGTGCGGGCGCGCCAGCATCGCCGAGAGCAGCAGCGTGAGCACCGCGCCGGGCCCGACGGTGACGCCGATGGCCTTGAGCACCGGCACCGGCGAGAGGCCCAGGATGCCGAAGCCGATCACCGTGGCGACGTTGGCGAGGAGCAGCGAGGCGAGGGTGCGGGGGTCGTTGGCGGGATTGTCTTCGGCGCGGTCGAAGAACAGCGCGTAGTTGGAGCCGACGGCGACGATGAGCAGCATGCCGACCAGGTGCAGCAGCGTGAGTTGGGCGCCGGCCAGCGCGAGGCCGGCCATCACCAGGAGTTCGGCCACCAGCAGCGGGGCGATGACGCGCCACAGGCGGCCGGGGTTGCGCAGCGCGATGGCCATCAGCACCACGATGGCGAGGCTGCCGGCCAGCGACAGCAGGATCGCTTCGTCGAGGTAGGCGCGGTAGAGCTGGGTGGATTCGGAGAAGATATCGACGAACAGGGCGCCGCTTTCGATGTCCCCGGCGAGCGCGGCGCGGATCGGCGCGGGGTCGAGGGGCGCATCGCCGGCCGGGGCGCGCAAGGGCATGAGCACCGTCCAGCCCTGGGGGCGTTGCAGCAGCAGGGAGTCGACGGCCAGCGCGAGGGTCGAGCCGCGCAGGGATTCGGGGGTCAGCAGCGGCTGGTGGCGGGCGGTGTCGACGGCGTCGAGGAAGGGAGTCAGCTTGTCGGCCTTGAGGGGCAGGCCGTCGAGGGCGACGGCGAGGCGGCGGGCCAGTTCGGCGCGCTCGGGCAGGGCTTGCTGGCGGGCGAGCTGGGTGGCGGTGGCGGGCAGGAAGCGGGCCGGGCTTTCGTAGCCGCCGAGGGCGCCGGCATCCACGAGACCGTCGAGGCGGCGTCCGATGCGCTCGGCGGCGGCGAGGGCGCTTTCCCGGTCGGCGGCCTTGAGGACGACGAGGTAGCGCAGGTCGGGCGCGCCGAGGTCGGCACGCAGGCTTTGGTCGAGCGCCTGATCGGCGTCGGAAACCGGGCTGAGGCCGGACAGGCTGGAGCTCCAGACCCGGTCGTGGTGGGTCGCGAGGACGGCGGCCGCGGCGAGCGCGAGCAGCGCCACCAGCGGGCGCAGGCGCGGCAGATGCCGCCACAGGCGGGCCGCCGCGACGCCCACCGGGCGGATGTCGCGGATCGGCAGGTGGGCCGGGCGCAGGTGCGGCAGGACGAAGCGGGTGATTGCCGCGGCGCTGACGAGGCCGGCGATGGAGTAGAGGCCGAGCTGGGCGAGGCCGGGAAAGCCGGAGAAGAGCAGCGAGGCGAAACCGATCACCGAGGTGAGCACGCCGAGCCGGATGGTCGGCCAGAAGCGTTCCATCCAGTCGCCCCGTTGGCCGTCGCGTTGGGCGCCGTCGGATTGGACGAAGTAGTAGATGCTGTAGTCGACGGCTTCGCCGATGAGGGTGGTGCCGAAGCCGATGGTGAGGCCATGCACGCTGCCGAAGCCGAGGGCGACGGCGGCGATGCCGGCCAGCGCACCGCTGGCCACCGGCAGCAGGCCGAGGACGACGGCGGTGGGGGAGCGGTAGATGAGCAGCAGCAGGCACACCACCGCGGCGCTGCCGAGGGTGGACAGGCGCACCGCTTCGGACTGGATGGCGGCGCGGGAATTGACCGCGAAGACGGCGGCGCCGGAGATGAGCACGCGGGCTTCGGGGTGTTGGGCCGCGCCGGCGATGGCGGCGAAGTCGGCGCGGACGCGCTCGATGGCGGCCTGCTGGGCGTCGGTGTCGGAGCCGGCGGCGCGGGTTTGCAGCATGAGGATGGCGCGCTGGCCGTCCTTCGAGGCCCACACGCCGTGCTGGCTGGCGGGGCCGCCCTGACTGTCGAGGCTGCCGATCAGTTCGACCATTTCGCCGGTCGGGTCGCGGGGCAGGAGCTGCTTGAGCATCATGCCGGCGGGTGAGCCGAGCAGGTCGATGCTGTTTTCGATGGCCTCGCGCAGGCCGGCCGGGCTGAAGTGTTCCGGCGTGACGGCGCGGCTCAGGAGATAACGGTGGGAGAACAGGAGTTCCCGGTCGATGGCGAGGGTGGCGGCGTCGCCGTTGCGCACCGAGACGAACAGGCCGCCCTCCTGCAGGCGCTTGGCGAGCGCGCGGGACAGGTCGGCGCGGGCTTCGGGCGTGGCGCCTTCGATGCCGACCAGCAGCAGGCGCGACAGCACGCCTTCGGTGAGCTGGTCGACCAGCAGCTGTTGGGTCGGGGTCGGGCTGCGCGGCAGGAAGGCCGACATGTCGGCGGTGTAGTTGGCGCGCAGGGCCAGCACGGCGCAGGCGATCACGCCGAGCAGCCAGATCAGGACCGGGCGGGGAATCCCGGCCCGCGGGGCAGGTTTGAGCGGCGGGTTCATTGGCCGGGGACGGGGGCGATGGTCATCACGGCGCGGTCGCCGTCGGCCTGCAGGTATTCGACGCTGAACACCTGATCGCGTTTGCCGCCGATGGTGATGCGGGTGACCAGTTCGGCGATCCGCGGGTTGCTCGGCGAGAGGTTCAGCGTCCAGTTGTCGCGGGTGCCCGCCAGGTGCAGCGCGTAATTGCGTTCGAGGGCGGCGCGGTCGCCGGAGAGGGTGCCGCGGATGCTGGCGACGAAGGCGAGGATTTCGGGCTGCTCGGCGAGGCGCAGGGTGAACTTGTGCTTGCCGCGCTCGACGGTGATCTGGTCCTTGTCGAGCAGCATGTATTCCGGCTTGGGCGCGAGGGTGCGCTTTTCGAGGAAGTCGGGGGCGACGTAACGCATTTCGCCGGAGGAGACGACCGGGCGGTCGAGCAGGGCGATGTATTTCTTTTCGGTGAACACGGCCCGTCCGCCGGGGTTGCGGGCGAGTTCGCCCATCAGGCTGGCGATGTTCCAGGCGGCGAAGGCCGGGGCGCAGCACAGCGCGAGGGCGAGGGTGGCGAGGAGCTGGCGGGAATTCATGGTGGCGTGTCGTCGGCGCCTTTGGCGCGCCAGAAATCGAAGAAGTTGAACCAGTTGAACGGGGCGCTGCGACAGCGCCCTTCCAGCAGGGCGGCGTAGCGTTGCTGGGCGGCGGCGATGGCGTCGTCGCGGGTCTTGCGGTCGACCTCGCTGAAATCGGCAAGTTGCGAGAACTCCACCCGATAGCGGGTGCCGCCGAGGTGCAGGCCGCTCATGAAGAGCACCGGCCGGCGCAGCATGGCGGCGAGCCGGAAGGGGCCGAGGGGGAAGGCGGCGGGGCTGCCGAGGAAGGCGTGGGTGCCGGTGGCGTCGTCGAGACGCGGGCTGCGGTCGGCGAGGATGCCGATGATCTGGCCGGCGTCGAGGCGGTCGCGCAGCTGGAGCATGGAGTCGAGGTGCCCGAGGGCGAGCACGTCCTGGGTGGCGGCCGGGTTGATGGCGGCGAGGACGCTGTTGATCTTGCGGGCGTTTTCCTCGTGCATGAGCATGCACACGCTGCGGTCGGTGTGGTGCCGGCCGACCGCCCGCAGCACTTCGAAGCTGCCCAGGTGGGCGCCGAAGAGCAGCAGGCCGCGACCGCCGGCAAGGGCGGCGTCGACCAGTTCGGCGCCCCGGATCTCGATGTCGAAACGGTCGAAGCGGCCGTTGAGGAAGTAGATCCGGTCGTGGATGGTGGTGGCGAAGGTGAGCACGTGCAGGTAGCGCTCGGCGAGGGTGGGCCGGCGGCCGAGGATGCGCGTCAGGTAGCTTCGCGAGGCGCGTCCGGCGGCGGGGGCGAAGAGCACGAAGTAGGCGGCGATGCCGTGGAGGACGATGCGGCTGAGCGGTCGCCCGAGGCTCAGCGACAGCCACACCATGAAGCGCATGATGGCCGTGCTGCTGCGCTCGGCCTGGCGGGTCCAGGTGGCTGCGGCGGCCGGCGGGGCGCCCGCCGGCTCGCTCACGGTGCGGCTCCGAGGGTGAAGCTGCCGCTGGCGACGGTGAGCTCGCCCAGGCGGATTTCGAAGCTTTGCCCGCGGGCGGTGGCGGGGGCGAAGCGGAAGACGAGTTCGGCGCCGGGGGGCACCGGTTGGAAGAACTTGGCGCTGGCGAGGCCGCGGATCGCCATGCCGGGGGCGAGCGGGGCAAAGCGCATGGCGGCGTCGATCAGCACGACGCCGGGCAGGATCGGACGGCCGGGGAAGTGGCCGGGGAAGGCCGGGTGATCGGTCGGGACGGTCCAGCGCGTTTCGCTCATCGGGCGGCTCCGCGGTGCACGGCGTCGTGGGCCGCGAAGAGCGCTTGGAGGTCGGCGCGGGGCAGCTTGCTGGCGGCGTTGCGGGGGAGGCGGTCGACGAAGATCAGCGGGCGCGGCAGGAAGATCGGGTCGATGCGCAGGCGCAGCGCGGCGAGGATCTCGCGGGCGGCAAGGCCGGGGGCGACGACGGCGGCGCGCAGCCGGGTGACGTGGTCGTCGGGTTCGTCGTCGGGCATCAGGAAGGCGCCGTCGACAACGCCGGGAATGCCGCAGAGCTGTTCGTTGAGGTAGGCGAGGGAGGTGCGCTTGCCGGCGATGTTGATGAGGTCGGCGTTGCGGCCGTGGAGGATGAAGTGGCGCTCGTCGACCGGTTCGAGCACGTCGCCGAGGGGAACGAGGCCGTCGATGTGGCCTCCGCTGGCGGCGTGGCGGTCGTCGAGGGGCGACAGGCGCACGTCGCCCAGGAGGTGCCAGTGGCGGGTGGCGGTGGAGCGCCGGCTGGCAAGCTGGCCGGTTTCGGTGCACCCGTAGATTTCGAGCAGGGGAGCGCCGAGGGCCGCTTCGGCGCGGCGTGCGAGGTCTTCCGAGAGCGGCGCGGTGGCGGACAGGATGAAGTCGAGCGGCGGGACGGTGACACCCGCGTCGAGCAGGGCGCGCAGGTGGAAGGGGGTGGTGACGAGGGCGCGCGGGCGTGGCACGGCGGCCAGCGCGGCGGCGATGTCGGCGGGGTAGAAGGGGCGTCCGCTGGACAGCGCGGCGCGGCCGTGGAGGCAGATCAGCACCGTGGATTCGAAGCCGTACATGTGCTGGGCGGGCACCGTGCCGACCAGGGCATGGCCGGCGGCGCCGAGGCGTTCGGCTTCGGAGAGGCCGTTGACGACGAGGGAGCCCCAGGTTTTGTAGTGGGTGCCGGGCACGCCGGTGGAGCCGGAGGTGTAAACGTGGGCGATGACCCGGTCGACGGGAATGTGCGGCACCGGGAGCTTGCCGGCGCCGATCGGCGCCGGGGCGGGAAAGCCGAGGCTGGGGAGATTGCCGATGGCGCCCTGGCCGTCATGGAGGCAGACCAGGTCGGGGGTGGCGGCGCTCAGGCGGGCGACGGTTTCTTCGGTGAGGTTGGGGGGCAGCAGGCTGACCCGCCCGCTGACCGCGGCGGCAGAGAGGCCGACGAGGAAGTGGTAGCGGTCCTGGCAGACGTTGAGGATGTGGCCGCCGGGCGGAAAGCGCGCGGCGAGCTGGGCGACGTCGGCGAGGAACTGGTCGCGGCTGACCGGGCCGTCGGGGCGCCACGCGACGATGCTGTCCGGACTCGGGTGGTCGGTGAGCGGGAGGCTGGACGAGGTCATTGGCGGATCGGGTTGCCGGAGCGGGTGCTGGCGGTGTAGGCGCGGATCGATTCGACGATGCCGTGGCGCTCTTCGGGCGGCAGGACGAGGCGCCGGATCAGGCCTTCGACGATGAACATCAGCGCGACCGAGGGCAGGTAGAAGAGGTTGGAGAAGGCCGACCAGATCGCGGCGGGGGCGAAGATGTAGAGCAGCGTCGACGCGGCGGCGGTGAGCACGAAGAAAGCGGTCCAGGCGACCGTGACCTGCCGGGTGTAGCGCGTCATCCGGGGCGACAGGACGGGTTGGAGGACGGACGCGAAGGTGGTGCAGGCGGGCGTTCGGCCGGCCAGCAGGGTGCGTCCGAAGAACAGGGCCAGCGCCAGATTGGTGCCGAGGTATTGGGCGAGGTAGAGGGCGCTGAGGTGCTCGCCGAGCTTTTGCTGCTCGGGCCAGAGGACCGCGGCCAGGATCGCGACGACCAGCCCGGCCAGAAGGGCGACGAGGGTGTCGGCATGGCGGGCAAGCAGGCCCAGGCCGAGGGCGAGGGCCGGCAATAGCGTGATGCCGGCGGCCCAGCCGGCGGCGTCGGGGAAGGTGCTGACGTAATGGGCCAGGCCGTCGTAGGCGACAATCAGCGCGGCCGGCAGGGCCAGCGCGAGGAGCGACGGGCGCGGGCCGCTCATGCCGGCATCTGGCTGACCACGTAGTCGGTCAGATTGCGCAGGGAGCGGAAGATGGTGGCGTTGTTGTCGTTGTCGGCGCGCAGCTGAATGCCGTAGCGCTTGGAAATCACCAGCGCGATTTCGAGGATGTCGATGGAGTCGAGGCCGAGACCTTCGCCGAAGAGCGGGGCGTCGGCTTCGATTTCATCGGGCGACATCTCGAGGTTGAGGGCCGTCACGATGATCTCGGCGACTTCGGCGAGGGTCGGGGGCGTGGCCTGCGCGGCGTCGGGGGGCGTCGTGGTCATGGTGTGCTGAAAGGGTGGGTGAGAGGCGGGAGGGTTCAGGCAGCGTCGGCCTTGCGGAAGGCGAGGACCGCATTGCTGCCGCCGAAGGCGAAGGAGTTGGAGAGGGCGACCCGGGCGCCGCTGTCGCGGAGCGGGCCGCCGACGATGTGGCGGACGCCGGCACAGGCCGGGTCGACGGTGTCGAGGTTGAGGGTGGGCGGCAGGGCATCGTGCCGCAGCGCCAGGACGGTGGCGATGGCTTCGATGGCGCCGGCGGCACCCATCAGGTGGCCGTGCATCGATTTGGTGGCGCTCACCGGCACCTGGGCGGCGCGTGCGCCGAAGAGTTCGCACAGGCTGGCGACTTCGATGGCGTCGCCTTCGATGGTGGCGGTGCCGTGGGCATTCACGTAATCCACGTCGTCGGGGCCGAGCCCGGCGTCGTCGAGGGCCATGCGCATCGCTCGCACCTGACCGATGGGGTCGGGGCGGACGAGGTGGCTGGCGTCGCTGCACGTGCCGTAACCGATGAGCTCCCCGAGGATGGTGGCGCCGCGGGCCTGGGCGTGCTCCCATTCTTCGAGGATCAGCGTGGCGGCGCCTTCGCCGAGGACGAGGCCGCTGCGGCCGGGGTGGAAGGGGCGGCAGCAGCCGGCGGCGCCGGTTTCGTCGGGAAGGGCGACGACGCGCAGCGCTTCCCAGGCTTTCATGGTGGCGTAGGAGAGGGGCACGTCGCCCCCGCCGGCGACCATCAGCTTGGCTTCGCCGTTGCGGACGCGTTTGTACGCTTCGCCGATGGCGGACGCGGCCGAGGCGCAGGCGGCAACGTAGGTGAGACTGGCGTTGGCGAGGCCGAGCTGGATCGAGATCTGCGAGGCGGCGGCGTTGCTCATGCCGATCACCACCGACATCGGCGGCAGGCGCTCGCGGCCGTTCTGCCACATTTCCTTGTAGCCCCGCTCGATGGTGGTGTGACTGCCCAGGGCGGAACCCCAGGCGACGCCGAATTCGGGCCGCACAACCCGCTCGCTGCGCTCGAAGCCGGCGCATTTCCAGGCTTCGAAACAGGCGGCCAGGGCCATTTGCACGGAGCGGTCGGTGGCGCTGGAGATCGGGCGACCGAGCAGCGCGTCGGGGTCGAAGCCGTCGCAGCGGACGACGGGCTGGGTGACCGCCTTGGGTTGCTCGTCGATGGTGTGGAGGCGGACGAAGGATTCGCCGGCCAGCATGCGCGCAAAGAATTCCTCGCCGCTCACGCCGGCGGGGCTGACCGCCCCGAGGCCCGTCACGGCAACGCGGTGGCGGGTCATGGAGCTAGTCCTGTTGTGGCGTTGGGACTGCGGCGGTGCTGGATTTGGCTTTGGCGTCGACGATGAAGCTTTCGACGATGCCGATCATGTCGCCGATGGTGGCCGGGGTGGGGGTGTCGCGGTCGAAGGTGACATTGAACTTTTCTTCGCATTCGAAGATCAGTTCGACCAGCATCAGCGAATCGATCTTCAATTCGACGAGCGTGGTTTCGGGCGTGATGGCTTCGGGATCGACGCCGAGGCGATCGTGGAGAAACTCGCGGATGACGGTCAGGATGTCCATGGCAGGGCGCTGGTTTCGGCAGTGGGAGCGGTTTCGCCACGACGCGCGCATGCGGGCGGGCGAATTTCATCAATTTCTCATTTTACCACGAGCCCGCTTGCGCGGACCCGCGGGACGGCTTCGGGTTCAGTCGGGCAGCGTGAAAATCTTGCCCGGATTCATCAGCTTGAGCGGATCGAGGGTGGCCTTCAGGCTGCGCATCACGGCCACGCCTTCGCCGTGTTCGGCGAGGAGGAATTCCCGCTTGCCGATCCCGATGCCGTGTTCGCCGGTGCAGGTGCCGTCGAGCGCGAGCGCGCGTTCGACGATGCGCTGGCCGAGCGCTTCGGCGGCGCGGACCTGGGCCGGATCGTCCGGCGTGGTGAGGATCACCACATGGAAGTTGCCGTCCCCCACATGGCCGACGATGGGCGCGATGAGGCCGCTGGCGGCGATGTCTTGCTGGGTGCCGGCGATGGCTTCGGCGAGGCGCGAGATCGGCACGCAGACATCGGTGGAAATGCCGCGGCTGCCCGGCAGCAGATTGAGGCTGGCAAACAGCACGTCGTGGCGGGCCTGCCACAGGCGGGAGCGGTCTTCGGGGCGGGTGGCCCATTCGAAATCCTGGCCGCCGTTGTCGCGGGCGATGTCCTGCACGGTCTGGGCCTGCTCCTCGACGCCGGTGGGCGAGCCGTGGAATTCGAAGAACAGCATCGGCGCTTCGCGGAGCGTGGTCTTGCTGTAGCGATTGACCGCCTGCACGGTGAGGGCGTCGAGCAGTTCGATGCGCGCCACCGGCACGCCCAGCTGGATGGTCTGGATCACGGTCTGCACCGCGCTGGCCACGTCCGGGAAGGAGCAGGTGGCGCTCGATACGGCTTCGGGCAGCGGGTGCAGGCGCACGGTGAGCTCGGTGATGATGCCCAGGGTGCCCTCCGCGCCGACGAACAGGCGGGTGAGGTCGTAGCCGGCCGACGATTTGCGCGAGCGGCCGCCGGTGCGGATCGTCCGGCCGTCGGCGAGCACGACTTCCAGCCCCAGCACGTTCTCGCGCATGGTGCCGTAGCGCACGGCGTTGGTGCCGCTGGCGCGGGTCGAGGCCATGCCGCCGAGGGAGGCGTCGGCGCCCGGATCGATGGGGAAGAACAGGCCGGTGCCGTGCAGCGCGGCGTTGAGCGTCTTGCGCGTCACGCCCGGCTGGACCACCGCGTCCATGTCCTCGTCGTGGATGGCGACCACCTGGGTCATCTCCGACAGATCGACGCTGATGCCGCCGTGGGTGGCGAGGATGTGGCCTTCGAGCGAGCTGCCGATGCCGAAGGGGATGATCGGCACCCGGTGTTCGCGGCACAGGTTAACGATCTCGACCACCTCGGCGGTGGAGTGGGGCCACACCACGCCTTCGGGCAGCGCGTCGGGAAAATGGGAATCGTCATGACCGTGATGGGCGCGCACCGCCTCGGCGGCGGAAAAGCGCTTGCCGAAACGGTCGGCGAGGGCTCGGGTGAAGGCGTCGGGCAGGGACATGGCCGGATCGGGGAGTGGGAAATGGCCGAGAGGGTAGCGCGGTTTAAGGCGGATCACTACTCGGGGAAGCCCTGTAGGGGCGCCTTCAGTCGCCCATCTGCGCGTCGATCCACGCGCTCATCCCCACGCCGATCCGCCTCGGGTGCATCGCTGAGCCTCCGCGGGCGACTGAAGTCGCCCCCACGAAAACCCGGCACCGGCGATGC
>CALMXT010000070.1 GCA_937871125.1 uncultured Zoogloea sp.
CCCGGTCGTGGCTGATCACGATGAGGGTGCCGGTGTAGCGCTTGAGCCAGGCTTCCAGCCACACCAGGGCGTCGAGGTCGAGGTGGTTGGTGGGTTCGTCGAGGAGCAGCAGGTCGGACGGGCACATCAGCGCGCGGGCGAGCTGCAGACGCATCCGCCAGCCGCCGGAGAAGCTGTTCACCGGGTTGGAGAGTTCGGACACCTTGAAGCCGAGGCCGAGGATCAGCGCCTGGGCGCGGGCTTCGGCGTCGTGGGCGCCGGCATCGTGGAGTTCCATGTAGGCGTGCGCCATGCGCATGCCGTCGTCGGAGGCTTCGGCGGCGGTTACTTCGTTCTGCGCGGCGAGCAGCACGGTGTCGCCCTGGATCACGAAGTCGGTGGCGCTCTGCTCGGTTTCGGGCATGTCCTGGGCAACCTGGGCCATGCGCCACTGGGTCGGGATCGAATAGTCGCCGGCATCCTCGTGCAGCGTGCCGTTGAGCAGCCCGAACAGGGTGGATTTGCCGGCACCGTTGCGTCCGACCAGACCGACCTTTTCGCCGGGGTTGAGGGTGACGGACGCGCTGTCGAGCAGCACCTTGGCACCGCGGCGCAAGGTGACGTTTTTGAGGGTGATCATGAGGGGGAATTGCTGCGTTGAGGTCGCGCATGATAGCGACCGGAGGAGGGCGGGCCTACGACTATTTCTGCGGCGGCCGCCCGGCGAGGGTCTGCCGGAGGGCGTTCATCGGCCCGCAAGGCGGGGCGCCGGAAGGGATTGAAGCGGGATTACAGCGGCGCCCGGTCAATTGCCGAGAGCTCGGCGTTGACGTCGAAAATCTTGCCGTTCACCTGCGGCACCCCGAAGCCCTTGAGCCGGGCGGTGTGCATGGCAAGGTAGGCCTCGGCGCTCGGGCGGTCGGCGAACAGGTAGATTCCGCCGGCTTCGCTGGCCGCGGGGTTTTCGGTCCAGATTTTCCAGAGCAGGCCGGGCTCCTGGGCGATGGATTCAGCAAGACCTTGCAGGGCGTCGGTCATGGCCGGGCCCCAGGGGCCGGTAAACGGAAAATCGACTTGAAGCAGTACGGGCATGGCTGTGTCCTTGGTGGATTGGGTTCCGGCCCGAAGACTACGCCGGATGAGGGCGGGCTGGCAAAGTGCCGGCGAGGCTTCATCCAGGTCAACAGTTGGGCCGATTTCGGCCGCTTGGATACCCGTGCAGCCGCCGTGGTGCAAGAATGTCGGCAACCATCCAAGGGAGTGCCAAGTCATGAGTCACAAGCACCGTAATGTTCTGGAAGCGATTTTTCGCGACCCCATCAGCAGCAACATCCAGTGGCGCGAGGTGGAATCCTTGCTCGTCCACCTGGGTGCCACCGTCGAAGCCAGTCACGGTGCCCGCTTCCGCGTATTGCTCAATCGCCACGAGTTCTTCGTTCATCACCCGCACCACGGCAACGAGTTTGCGAAGCTGGAGATCAAGCACCTGCGGGAATGTCTGGCGGCGGCGGGCGTGTCCCTGTCCCGCTACGACGAGGTGAAAGGGTGACAGCCGCCGGTCGGTCGGGCCGGGTTTCCGAACCCGATCTGCCGCGAAGCGACTTGATCGATCCACCCCGCATCGTCCAGACCGCCGCGCTGCAGACTGCCGTGGTCCGCGTGGTCGTTCCCCGCGCCGAAATCGCCAGTGCGATGGGGCCGGCCATCGCGGAGGTGCTGTCCGTGCTGGCGGCCCAGAACATCGCGCCCGCCGGGCCATGCTTTTCGTTGCATGCGAAGCGGCCGACGGATGTCTTCGATTTCGAGGTGGGTTTTCCGGTGGCGCGGGCCATCGAGCCGGCCGGCCGCGCGATCCCGAGTCGGCTGCCGGCGGCCAAGGTCGTCCGCACCACTTATCGCGGCGCGTATGAAGGGCTGGGCGACGCCTGGGGTGCGCTGTGCGCCTGGATCGCCGCCGAGGGGTTGATCGCGCAGGACGGTTTGTGGGAATCCTATTCCGTCGCTCCCGATTCCAGCCCGAACCCGGCCGACTGGCGCACCGAACTCAATCGACCGCTGGCGGCGTGAGTCCCGCTCCGCCGCTTACCGCCCTTCCCGATACCGATCCCACGGCGGGATGGGCGTGAGCAGGGCTTCCAGTTGGGCCAGAAACTGCTTGACCTTGGCCGCCCGGCTTCGACTGGGCAAGTAGCAGGCGTAGAGATTGCGTCCGAAATCCACCTGCGGTTCGTGATCGTCGAGCACGCTGACGAGGGCGCCGCTGGCCAGATCGTCGCCGCAAAGGTAGGTCGGAAGGATCGCGATGCCGTGACCGGCGCGGGTGGCGTCGAGAATGCAGCCGATGTTGTTGAACTGGATGCGGCTGCGCACCGGCACTTCGACTTCCTTGCCGTGACGGTCGGCCAGGCGCCAGACGCCGCCATCCCTGAGCAGATGGCTGAAGCACGCGTGCTGCGTCAGCTCCTGCGGCGTGGCGGGCGTGCCGTGGGCGGCCAGATAGCCGGGCGAGGCGCAGACCACCCGTTTGAGTACCAGTAGCTGCCGCGACACGGCCTCTTCCGGCGGCGCGCGGGTGAGGCGCAGGGCCACGTCGATCCGGTCTTCGGCGAGATCCACCGGGTCGTCGGTCAGGATCAGTTCGCATTCCAGTTCGGGGTAGCGGGCGACGAGGTCGGGAAGGAGCGGCGCGATGGACTGCCGCCCGAAGACCACCGAGGCGCCGATGCGCAGCAGGCCGTGGGGCGTATCGCCGGTGTTGCGCACGGCGATGTCGGTGTTTTCGATGGCTTCGAGGGCGAGCCGGGCGTGCCGCAGGAAGATTTCGCCGGCCGGTGTGAGCCCGAGCTTGCGGGTGGAGCGTTCGAAGAGGCGCAGCCCAAAGGCCTGTTCGAGTTCGCCGATCTGCTTGCTGACCTGCGCCCGGGTGCAATCCAGGCGACGGGCCGCCGCCGCCATGCTGCCTTCTTCGACAACCTTCACGAAACTGTCCCAACTGGCGAGCCAGGTCATTTGTCAATGATCCGTTGACGTAGTGGCGCCGATTATGGGCTATTTGGCGCTGAATCTGAAACCTATAGTGTGTCCAAAGCGATCTTTCGATTGGAGGACACCATGTTCAGATCCTTGCGCAAGCCCGAAGTGCTGGTTGCCACGCTGGCCGCGGCGGGGATTCTGCTGATCACGATGGGCGCCCGTCAGTCGCTCGGGCTCTTCGTCGGCCCGCTCAACACCTCGACCGGCTTGGGCATCGGAACGATCAGTCTGGCGTTGGCGGTGGGCCAGTTCAGCTGGGGGGCGATCCAGCCCGTAGCGGGCGCCGTGGCCGACCGCTACGGACCGCGCCCGGTGCTGGTTGGCGGGGTTCTGCTGCTGGCCCTGGGAAGCGCGATCACGCCCTTCATGGGCACCGGTTTCGGCCTGATGCTGTCCCTTGGCGTGCTGTCGGCGATGGGGTCGGGGGCGGGCAGCTTCTCGGTGTTGATCGGCGCGGCGGCGCAGCGATTGCCCGCCGAGGCGCGGGGCACGGCGTCGGGCGTCATCAACGCCGGCGGCTCCTTCGGGCAGTTTGTCTTTGCGCCGGTGCTGCAGAGCCTGATCCAGACGGTCGGCTGGATGGGCGCCATGTGGTCGATGGCGCTGGCAACCCTCGCTGCGCTGCCGCTGGTGGGCAAGCTCACGGACGGCGCGCCGGCGCCGGTGGAGCGGGTCGCGGGCGAAGGCGGCCTGGGCCGGGCCGTGGCGGAGGCGATCCGGCATCCGAGCTATCTGCTATTGCACGCGGGCTTTTTCACCTGCGGCTTCCACATCGCCTTTCTGGTGACGCACCTGCCCGGCGAAGTGGATCTGTGTGGATTGCCGCCGTCGGTCGCGGGTTGGTCGCTGGCGATCATCGGCTTGGCCAACGTGATGGGCAGCCTGTTCGTCGGTTCGTGCATTTCCCGCTACCGGAGCAAGCATCTGCTTGCGGCGATGTACGCGTCGCGGGCGGTGCTGATTGCCCTTTATCTGCTGATGCCGCGCACGGAGGCGGTGTTTTACCTGTTTGCCGCCGGGCTCGGCTTTACGTGGCTGGCGACGGTGCCGCCGACGGCGGCCTTGGTCGGCAAGCTGTTCGGCGTCCGCTATCTCGCCACCTTGTTCGGTTTGACCCTGCTTTCCCACCAGATCGGCGGCTTTCTGGGGGCTTGGCTGGGTGGTTTGGCGGTGATGCATTTCGGCGATTTCACCTGGATGTGGTACGCCGACATGGCCCTCGCGGTGCTTGCCGCCCTCGTCAATCTGCCCATCCGCGAAGCGCGGATCGCCCCGGCCCTCGCCGTGGCTTGATCGATTCACACGAAAGGAGAACCCGAGATGAGCATCCTGCGCCCCGAAGTCACCATCGAAGTGCTCAACGAGCGTGGCAGCGAGTATCTGCCCGGCTACCTGGGGATAGAAATGGTGGAGTTGGTACCGAATTCGCTGAGCAGCCGGATGCAGATCCGCAAGCTGCATTTTGCGCCCAACGATTTTCTGCACGCCGCCAGCGTGGTGGCCCTGGCCGACACGACCTGCGGCTACGCGACGGTGGCGCACCTGCCGGCGGGGGCGGAGTCCTTCACCACCATCGAGTTGAAGAGCAACCATCTCGGCACGCTCCGCGAGGGCAGCATCGCCTGCACGGCCACGGCCCAGCATCTGGGGCGCAATACCCAGGTGTGGGACGCCGTGGTGACCGATGCCGCCAACGGTCGCAAGATCGCGCTGTTCCGCTGCACCCAGATGATCCTGTGGCCGCGGGCGGCCGCTTCCTGAGCGTCGGCGGACTGGCGCCGTCCGGCACGAAGGCGGGCCGGACGCGGGCTTACTCGCCGTCCTGCCATTCGGCCGCGGCGCGGGCGGCTTCCTGGCGGGCCAGCCGTTCGGCTTCCTCGGCGTCGGCGGCTTCGATCACCTGCATGACTTCGTCCAAATTAACGTCGCCGGCGGCGTCCTCGAAGCGGCCGGTGAGTTCGCTGTCGGGATGGAGCGCGCCGGATTCGTAGAGCGCCCAGATCTCGTCGCCGTAGCGGCTGGTCAGCAACTGCGGGGCGAACTGGCCGAAGTAGTCGGCGAGGTTGTCCACGTCGCGGCCGAGCATGCGCCGGGCGTTGTTGTTGGCGGCGGCGTCCACGGCCTGGGGCAGATCGATGATCACCGGGCCGCCGGCATCCACGAGCACGTTGTATTCGGAGAGGTCGCCGTGGACGATGCCGGCGCACAGCATGCGCACCACTTGCCGGATCAGCTCCGCGTGATAGCGGAGCGCGTCGTCCTCACTGAGGGCGAGGTCGTTGAGGCGCGGTGCGGGTTCGCCGTCCTCGTCGGCAACCAGTTCCATCAGCAGCACGCCTTCGTGGAAGTTGTAGGGGGTCGGCACGCGCACGCCGGCGGCGGCGAGGCGGCGCAGGGCGTCCACCTCGGCGCTCTGCCAGGCGGCTTCCTGCTCCTGACGGCCGTAGCGGGAGCGTTTGGCCATCGCGCGGGCCTGCCGGCTGTTCTTGATCTTGCGCCCTTCGGTGTAATCCACCGC
>CALMXT010000071.1 GCA_937871125.1 uncultured Zoogloea sp.
GAGCGCATCCGCGCCGCCCGCGCCCGCCTCGGCGACAAGGCCGTGCTGCTGTGCCACCACTACCAGCGCGCCGACGTCTATCAATATGCCGACCTCACCGGCGATTCGCTGAAGCTGTCCCGCCTCGCCGCCGAAACCGACGCCGAGTTCATCGTGTTCTGCGGCGTGCATTTCATGGCCGAAGTGGCGGACATCATGTCCAAGCCCCACCAGCAGGCCATCCTGCCCGACCTCGCCGCCGGCTGTTCGATGGCCGACATGGCCAACCTGGCCAAGGTCGAGCGCTGCTGGCGCGAGCTGACCGAAGTGCTCGAGACGCCCGACGCGCTGATCACCCCGGTCACCTACATCAACTCCGCGGCCGACCTCAAAGCCTTCTGCGGCGAGCACGGCGGCATCGTGTGCACCTCCACCAACGCCCCGACCATTCTCGACTGGGCCTTTGCCCAACGCGAAAAGGTGCTGTTCTTCCCCGACCAGCACCTGGGCCGCTGGACCGGCTTCAACAAGGGCATCCCGCTGGACGAAATGGTGGTGTGGGATCCGGACCTCGAATACGGCGGCCTCACTGTCGAGCAGATCAAAAAAGCCAAAATCCTGCTCTGGAAGGGCCACTGCTCGGTGCACCAGATGTTCCAACCGGCGCACATCATCAAGTTCCGCAACCAATACCCGGAAGGCAAGGTCATCTCCCACCCGGAAAGCGCGCTGGAAGTGTGCCGCCAGTCCGACTTCGTCGGCTCCACCGAATACATCATCAAGGTCGTCAAGGAATCCGCCCCCGGCACCCGCTGGCTGGTCGGCACCGAACTCAATCTGGTCAATCGCCTCGCCGAGGAAGTGAAGGCCGAAGGCAAGATCGTCCAGTTCATGGCACCCACCGTGTGTATGTGCTCGACGATGCAGCGCATCGACCCCCAACACCTGGCCTGGACCCTCGAAAACCTCGCCGACGGCAAGGTGGTCAACCGCATCACCGTTCCCGAGCACGAAGCCGCACTGGCCAAGATCGCCCTCGAGCGCATGCTCGCGGTGTCGTGAACGGCGCCTAAAAACCCACCCGAAACGAAACCCACGCGGCCAGCCGCACCCGGAACCACAGAACGGCCGCGCCGACGGCCCCTGGGCTGCGCCTCACCCTGGGGCGCCGTTCAGGTCCGCCCTCCCCTGCCATCTCAAGCGCCTGCAGATGGCAGGGCGCACTCGACAAGACGTCCGACCTCCTCACCTTTCCGGACCGTTCTGCAAGCGCGCAAAAATCACTAGTCCGGTAATTCTGCTGCAGTCCGCCCCAAGCGATACTGCTATCCTTGGGTGCGTTTTTACGCATCTCGTTACACTCTCATCACACGAATGGCCACTTTCACGATGACGGCTCACCCCGCCAACGACACCTCACGCGCACGTTATTTTTACTTTGCGCTGTTCTTTGCGTGTTCGTTTGGTCTGCACACGCCCCACTTGATCAGCTACGTAGGGGACGTCAACTACGACCTGTTCATTCATTACAACTGGGCCAAGGAGTTTGCCGAAAACTTTCTGGCCGGCGACCCATACCCGCGCTGGTCCTTCCTTGGGCATTACGAACTCGGGGAACCCGTATTCATCACTTATTCGCCGATTTACTACTACCTCGTCGCCTTCCTGCGAGCATCCGGCATCGGCACCTGGATCTCGATGCAGATCATCGCCATTGTGTGCGACGCCCTGTTCGCCTGCTTCGTGTTCGCAGCCTCGGCACGCTTCGTCTCGCAACGCGTTGCGGGACTCATCGCGCTGGTCGCGCTCCTCAATCCGTTCCTGGTCTTCCTTCACTACAAATTTCACGGTCTAGCATGGGCAGCCACGGGCTATCTGACCCACGGAATGCTGCTGTGGGCATTGCTTCGGCCCGAGGCGAAGAAGCCCGGACTCAACGCCTGGGCTGCGCTGGCCATCGCGCTGGCGGTCGGCACCCATACCGTCAGTGCCCTGGTAAACCTGATCTGCTACTCGTTCTTTAGCCTGGCACGCGCCTCCCGCTGGGCCGGAGACGATCGGCAGACGCTCCCCCAGGCTATCGTCAGCTGGGGACTGACGGCCGGCACAGGCCTGCTGCTAAGCGCCGTTTATCTTTATCCGGCCATCCACTATCTCAAAATCATGAACGTGGAGAGCTGGGTCGGCGAGTATCGGCTCGAGAACTTTGCCTGGCCCGTAGTCACCTTCTTCACCAACAAACCTCAGTGGCTGGGTGTCCAGTGGGCGGCATCGGCTCCCGCCCTGGCCATGTTCGTCATGGCAGCCGTCTACTTCGTCAAATTCCGGCCTGCCCCGGGCCGCTTGACCACCCCGCTGGTGCTGGTTCTGGCGGGTGCGGCGGCCTCAGTATTCTTCGCGTCGGAACTATCCTATCCGCTTTGGATATTTCAAAACCCCATCAGCCAAATCAATCTGCCGTTCCGGTTCGTCTCCCTCAGCTACACCCTGACTGCCGTCGCAATGGGTCTGACGTTGGTCCACGCTCAAGCGGCAGGCCGACGCCGCTGGGCAATCGGACTCGCAGGAATGATGGGGCTTTCCATCCTTTTCGGGGTCGCCGCACTGCTCAAGGGCGCCTATGCTGACGGCAAACCCCTGATGCCCGAGATGCGCAACGAACAGTACACATACGGCCCGGCAAAGGCGCGCTTCTCCAGCCCCGGCTATCTCGAGCGCTGTAGCGGGAACAAAGCAGAGTGCGTCCGTCACGACCTTTCGTCCGGCAGCTTTGCCGGCTTGCCGGAGTACCGGTTGATGTGGGCCAGCGCGGGCTCCGAAACTTTTGCCCACCGAGGTTTCGCCGCCTATTGCCAAGACCACGCGATAAGCTGCTCCGAGCCGCGCCGGCAAGGCTCTGGAATCGATGTCATGATCGGCAGCAACAAACCCGTCGCCGTCACGTTGCCCATTTTTTACTATCCAGCGTGGCAGGTCACGGTTTCCGGCAAAGAGGTCGCGGTCGACGCAGCCCCGGAGAGCGGGTTGCTGCGCGTGCCCGTGGAAGCGGGAAATCACGAGGTCTCCGTGCGCTGGAAAACCACCGATATCGAGAAGACCGGCCAGCGAGTCAGCCTCGTGACGCTCCTGCTCCTTGCGCTCTACCTCGCGGTATCGGGCCTAAGAAGGAAGATACCCGAGTAGCGACGACAATCGGCCCATCTGGCATACGGCGGAGCCATGCCGGCCGACCGACGGGCAGACCTCACCGCCGTGGCCGTTTCGCCCCTTCTGCCCGCCGTCGTCGGTCGGCACAAACCGAAGGAATTTCTCAGCCCGGGTGAATCGACATCGCCGTGAATACGCTTTGCCCCCGTCTGAGCGGCAGTTACCCCGCGCTCGACGCGCGAAAATACGCAGCCCCCGCTTTCCCCGACTTAGCCCATCGCTTCGACCGCAGGGTCGATCCGCACACGCGCCCGAGCCGATCGCCAACGGCTCGCTGCACGCCAAGTAAACTCAAGACGGCGCCCACGGGCGCCGTTTTCATTGGGCGATGCAGCGTGCGAAGCCCGCTCCAATCGCGCAGAATAAGGAAAAACAGGAGATACGATGAGCACCCTTCGCATCTGCACCTACAACATCCACAAGGGCTTTTCCCAATTCAACCGGCGCATGGTCATCCATGATCTGCGGGATCGTCTGCGGCTGCTGGGTGCCGACGTCGTCTTTCTGCAGGAAGTCCAAGGCATGCACCTGCGCCACGCCCAGCGCCACCCCGACTGGCCCGGCCTGCCGCAGCATGAATTCCTCGCCCGCGACGTGTGGCAGCAGACGGCTTACGGCGGCAACGCGGTCTACGAGCACGGCCACCACGGCAACGCCATCCTCAGCCGCCACCCGATACTCTCCCAGGCCAATCAAGACGTTTCCGATCACCGCTTCGAAAGCCGCGGCCTGCTCCATTGCGAAATCAAAGTGACCGGCGTCGACCGTCCGGTGCATTGCATCTGCGTGCACCTCGGCCTCACCGCCGGCAGCCGGCGCCGCCAGATGGCCGCGCTGGTCGAACGTCTCGACGAGCTGGCTCCCGACGGTGCGCCGCTGATCATCGCCGGCGACTTCAACGACTGGCGCAACCACGCCGACGACAGCCTCACCGAACAACTCGGCGTGCGTGAAGTGTTCGTGTCGCTCCGCGGCCGCCCGGCGCGCAGCTTTCCAAGCACCTTGCCGGTGCTGCGCCTCGATCGCATCTACGTGCGCGGCTTCCACATCGACAAAGCCGAAGTCCACTGCGGCCCGCCCTGGAGCCGCATCTCCGACCACGCCGCGCTCACGGCCCAGCTGCAACCGGCGTGAGTCCATGAGCGTCACCTGGCTGCGCGGCAATGCGCTGACCCTTCTGGAAAACGGCGCCGACTTCTTTCCTGCCCTGCAGGCCGCCATCGACGCCGCCGAAGCCGAGATCTTTCTCGAGACCTACATCTTCGCCAACGACGAAACGGGCCATTGCATCGCCGCCGCCCTGCGCCGCGCCGCCGCCCGGGACGTCACGGTGCGCCTGATGGTGGACGGCTTCGGCGGACGCGAATTCGTCGCCACGCTGATGGACGATCTGGTCGAAGCCGGCGTCAACGTGCTGATCTACCGCCGCGAAGTGGCCCAGCTTTCGCTGCGCCGCCACCGCCTGCGCCGCCTGCACCGCAAACTGGCGGTGATCGACGGACGCATCGCCTTCGTCGGCGGCATCAACATCATCAGCGACTTCGGCACCGCCAACCACAACGCCCCCCGTCAGGACTACTCCGTGCGCATCGAAGGCCCCTTGCTCGGCCCCATCCACGGCACCGTCACCCGTGTCTGGGAGCTGGTCACGTGGGCCTCCTTCCGCCGGCGTCCGCGCCTGCCGGCCAGCCCGCCGGTGCACCCCGAACCCTGCGGCGATGTCGAGGCCGGCTTTCTGGTCCGCGACAACATCCGCCACCGGCGCGACATCGAGGATGCCTACTTGGTGGCGATCGCGGCCGCACGCCGTGAAGTCATCGTCGCCAACGCCTATTTCCTGCCCGGCCGGCGCTTCCGCCAAGCGCTGCTGAGCGCCGCCAAACGCGGCGTGCGCGTCACCCTGCTGACCCAGGGCTGGACCGACCACCCGCTGCAACAGCGCGCCACCCGCGCCCTCTACGGCCAGTTTCTCGCCGGCGGAGTACGCATCTTCGAATACCACCGCAGCCACCTGCACGCCAAAGTGGCCGTGGTGGACGAGCGCTGGGCCACGGTCGGATCGAGCAACATCGACCCCTTCAGCCTGCTCCTCGCCCGCGAAGCCAACGTCTTCGTGCGCGACGCCGGCTTCGCCGAAGACCTCCACCTTCGCCTCCGCCGGGTCATGGCCAAAGGCGCCAGCGAGATTTCCGCCGACGCATCCCAACGAGGCTCCCGCCTGCAGCGCCTTCTCAACTGGGCCGCCTACGGGCTGGTCCGCTTGATGATCGGCATCGCCGGCTACGGAAATCGCCATTGAAGAACAGGCAGCGGGAAAGTCCGCGCGCCCCCGACACCCAACCTCAAGCCCCACGCCATGTATCCCACGCCCGACTTCGAAACCAAGATCTGCCCGCCCGACCAACTGCGCGCCCGCGTCGCCACCCTGCCCCGTCCCCTCGTGTTCACCAATGGCTGTTTCGACATCCTTCATCGCGGCCACGTCACCTATCTGGCCCAGGCCCGCGCCCTCGGCGCCGCGATGGTCGTAGCACTCAACAGCGATGCCTCGGTGCGCCGTCAGGGCAAAGGCGACGACCGTCCGATCAACCCCCTCGCCGACCGCCTTGCCGTCATGGCCGCACTTGGCTGCGTGGACCTCGTCACCTGGTTCGACGAGGACACCCCCATCGCGACCATCCTCGAATGCCAGCCCGACGTGCTCGTCAAAGGCGGCGACTGGGCGCCGGAGCGCATCGTCGGCGCACCGGAAACCCTCGCCCGCGGCGGCAGCGTGCATTCGATCCCCTTCGAGCACCTGCGCTCCACCACCGCCCTGCTCGAAAAGATCCGCCGGCTCTAGAGCCCGGCCCCATTGCCGAGTGGCGCCCGCCAGCCCACCGGCGGGCTCTTCATCTGCAATGCTTCTTTTCTTATACAAAATTGAGCATTCGGCCGGCTTCGGTTCGCTCTAGAATCGATAAATACACGGAAGCCCAATTCGGGAAGGAAAAAACCATGCGCATTGCCAACAACGTAGCCGAACTGGTCGGCAACACCCCACTGGTCAAACTGAACCGGCTGGCGCCAGCCAACGGCGCCACCGTCGCCCTCAAGCTGGAATTCTTCAACCCCGCCCACAGCGTCAAAGACCGCATCGCCGTGGCCATGCTCGACGCCGCCGAAGCCGCCGGCAAGATCAAGCCCGACACCATCATCCTCGAACCCACCTCCGGCAACACCGGCATCGGCCTCGCGATGGTGTGCGCCGCCCGCGGCTACAAATGCGCCTTCGTGATGCCCGAAACCATGAGCCGCGAGCGCAAGCTGCTGCTCAAAGCCTACGGCGCCGACCTGATCCTCACCCCCGGCCCCGAAGGCATGCCCGGCGCCCTGAAGAAAGCCGACGAACTGGCCGCCTCCGATTCCCGCTATTTCATTCCCCAGCAGTTCGAAAACCCCGCCAACCCGGCCATCCACCGGGCCACCACGGCGGAGGAAATCTGGGCCGACACCGACGGCAAGGTGGATATCTTCGTGGCCGGCGTGGGCACCGGCGGCACCATCACCGGCGTTGGCGAAACGCTCAAAGCCAAGAAACCGGATGTCAAGGTGATCGCCGTCGAACCCGCGGCCAGCCCCGTACTCGCCGGCGGCGCCCGCGGTCCGCACCCGATCCAGGGCATCGGCGCCGGCTTCGTGCCGGGCATCCTCAACACCAAGGTGTACGATGAAATCGTCCCGGTGCCCAACGACGCAGCCCTCGACACCGCCCGCCGTCTGGCCAAGGAAGAAGGCCTGCTGGTCGGCATCTCGTCCGGCGCGGCCGTGTGGGCGGCACTGCAAGTGGCCGAGCGCGCCGAAAACGCCGGCAAGCTGATCGTCGTCATCGTGCCCTCGTTCGGCGAGCGCTACCTTTCCACGGTGCTGTTCCAGCATCTGGAAGTGTAAAACCGCGATTGAATCCGCTGCGCAGCCTGGGGCAACAGAGCGATACTCGCCGTACCAAGTATCCGGCAAGGTTTCCAGTTGCCGCCCCGGCCTGCCCGCCACGATTTTTTCACGGTTATTGAATTGAACACCTTCGACTTCAGCACCAGCCCCGACCGCTCCGGCTCCGACAGCATCAAGTGGCGCCGCTATGCCGGCCGCGACATCATCCCGATGTGGGTGGCGGATATGGATTTCGCCGCACCGCCGGCCGTCCTCGACGCCCTCCGCGCACGCATCGACCACGGCGTCTTCGGCTACGCCGATCCGTGGCCGTCGGTCCTCGATGCCGTCGTCGAAGGCATCGCCCGCGATCACGCCTGGCGCATCCAGCCCGACTGGCTGGTCTGGCTGCCCGGCGTCGTGACCGGCTTCAACGTCGCGGTGCGGGCGGTCGGCCAGCCCGGCGACGGCGTATTCACCGCCACCCCGGTCTACCCGCCCTTCCTGCACGCCCCGGCCAATTTCGGCCAGCGCCTCGTCACCGCGCCGCTGCTCCAAAAGGGTTCGCGCTGGGAATGGGACTGGCCCGCCACCGAGGCCGCACTGGCCGACGGGGTGCGCCTCTTCATGCTGTGCAACCCGCACAACCCGGTCGGCCGCGTATTCTCGCGCGACGAACTCGGCCGGATTGCCGAGCTGGCCGAGCGCCACGATCTGATCGTCTGCTCCGACGAGATCCACTGCGGCCTCGTTCTCGATCCCGCCACGCCGCATATCCCCATCGCCGCACTGGACGAATCCGTCGCCCGCCGCACCGTCACCTTGATGGCGCCCTCCAAGACCTGGAACATCCCAGCGCTCTATTGCGCTTTCGCAATCGTTCCCGACGCCGGCCTGCGCGCCCGCTACAAACGCGCCATGGCCGGCATCGTGCCCCACGTGAACGTGCTGGGCCTTACCGCCACCGAAGTCGCCTACCGCGATTGCGGCCCCTGGCGCGAAGCACTGCTAGACACCTTGCGCGCCAACGCCGCCCGCGTCGTCGAGACCATCGACGCCCTGCCCGGCCTCACCACCACGCCCGTCGAAGCCACCTACCTGGCGTGGATCGACTGCCGTGGACTCATCGCCGAGCGCAGCATCGCCAATCCCGCCGCATTTTTCGAGACCGCCGGCGTCGGCCTGTCTGACGGCAAGGACTTCGGCCTGCCCGGCTTCGTGCGGCTCAACTTCGGCTGTCCGCCGGCCCGTCTCGAAGAAGCCCTGAAGCGCATCCGACACGCGGTCATTTCATGATCTAGCGCAATAACCCCGACGCGCCTACGTGCATACTCTGCGCGTTGGCTTCCAACCGCCGGAGGTTTTCGTGAGCGCACTCCCGTCAAACGAATATGCCGCCCTCGACGGCATCCTGCAGCGACACCGGCACGACCCCACCCGCCTGCTGCAAATCCTCATTGAAGCCCAGGACATCGCCGGATGGCTGCCGGCAGCAAGCCTCACCCACATTGCCGCGGCGCTCAAGCTGCCCCGCGCCCGGGTCGAAGGCGTCGCAGGCTTCTACAGTTTTCTCTACACCCACCCGGTCGGCCGCTACCGGGTGCTGTTCTCCGACAACATCACCGACCGCATGCTCGGCAACGCCGAGTTGCTCGATGCCCTGTGCCGCAAGCTGTGGATCGAGCCCGGCAAGGTTTCGGAAGACGGCCTCGTCAGCGTCACCACCACGTCGTGCACCGGACTCTGCGACCAAGGCCCGGCAATGCTGGTCAATGGCCGGGCCATCGGCCAGCTCAACCACCGCCGGATTAACGAAATCGCCGAACTGATCCGCCAGCAGCGACCGGTGGAACTGTGGCCCGCCGAATACTTCCGCGTCGACGACAACATCCGCCTCAAGGGCGCCTTGCTCGGCCTCGAAATGGCACCGGGCGCAGCCCTCTCCGCCGCCGTCCAACGGGGCCGCGAAGGCTGGCTGGCCGAAATGCAGGCCTCCAACCTGCGCGGGCGCGGCGGCGCCGGCTTCGCCACCGCCGTCAAATGGGCCAGCGCCCGCAACGCCCCCGGCAAGGCCAAGGTCATCGTCTGCAATGCCGACGAAGGCGAGCCCGGCACCTTCAAGGATCGCGTCCTCCTCAACAGCTACGCCGACCTCGTCTTCGAAGGCATGAGCCTCGCCGCCTGGGCGATCGGCGCCGCGGAAGGTTTCCTTTACCTGCGCGGCGAGTACCGCTACCTGCGCCCGCAACTCGAAGCGACCCTGGCCCGCCGGCGCGAAGCCGGCCTGCTCGGCCAATCCATCCTCGGGCAGCCCGGCTTCGATTTCGACATCCAGATCCACCTGGGCGCCGGCGCCTACGTCTGCGGCGAAGAAAGCGCACTGATCGAATCCCTCGAAGGCAAGCGCGGCACCCCGCGCATCCGCCCGCCCTTCCCGGTC
>CALMXT010000072.1 GCA_937871125.1 uncultured Zoogloea sp.
CGCTCATGGAACCTCCCTGGATGGCTTCGCTGCACGGCGCAGCTTGGGGCGGATGGTGCGTCGGCGAAGGGGGAGACGTCCTTGACTGGGGTCAAGACGGCCTGGCCGGGGGATCGCCCAAGGACAATGGAATCGCCGGTGGCACAGGCGGCGGCCCGCGCTTCAGGCCGGGTGCCGGACGATGAAGTGGCGTGTAAATCCGAACGGCCTCGTCACCCCGGGCGCTTCGGCGCACAGCGGCACGCGCAGCGCCGGACCGTCGAGGAGTTTGACGGCCCACGGCGTCTCGCCGATGAACCGGAACACCAGCTCGTCGGGTTCGCGCAGCTCGACCAGGGAGAACACGCCCGTCGCGTAGGCACGGCCGACCGATGCGCTGTCCAGCAGGCGGAACTGTCCATCCAGCAGATGAAGGGTGAGGGTTTCCTCGAAGGGCACGTCGTCGGTCATGAAGAGCAGGTATTTTCCGGCGACCTCCACCGCGGCTTCGAGGATCGCGCCGGAAAGCCGGCATCCGGTCACCGCCCCGGCCACCAGGAGCTCGCATTGCGGAATGTCGTCGTCCTGCTGCGCCTCGCAGCGACGGACCGTTATTTCAGTGGCGATGCGCATGATCGAATCCGCCCCCGCGGCTACCACAGCCAATCGATGCCAAACGCCGCCAGGGCGCCGCCGACGAAGGCGCCGACCGTCACGCATGCCGGCGCGCCCGGGCCGCAAGCCAGACCGGCAAGCGCCCCGCCGGCAATTCCGCCCGCGATGCCGCCGCCGGTCACGGCCGCCTCGCGGCCCGCCGCGGCCAGCTTGTCGTCCGACGTCGCCACCGTATAGACGGAGATCCCGATGGATACAACCAGAAGCCCGCGCCCGAAGCGGTTGAGCTTGGCCAGATTGGCCGTCACCCGAGGGTTGGATTTGCCGGCGGAATTGACGATCTCGGCGAAAACCGTGTTCTGCTGCGCCGCGCTCAACTGCGGAAAACTCGCCTCCTTGCCGAACAACTGGGTCGTTTTACGTGCGATGAGGGCATTCAGGGTCAAACCCTGCGCCTTCATCTGCTCGGCCATCGCCCGACCGACCGGCGTGCTCCGGCTGCGGATGACATCCATGATCGCGTTTCTCGACTCGTTTGCCTGCTCCGCCGCCTGTGCCCAGGTCAGGCCGCCGGCTTTGACTTGCCCGGCGAGATCGTCCGCCATGCCGCGCACCAGCTTCGCGTAAGTGCTGCGCGCTTCGCCGTCAATGACCAGATGCGCCCCGGCATTGGCGATTTCGGCCTCCAGCCCGCGAATCGCACTGTCGAACGCACTACGCCCTCCGCATTCCCCATGCCAGATCGAGCCCGGCCGCGGGCTCGGACCGAGGCAACTGGTTCCGCGATCGAAGCCCATCTCGTCGGACAATCCGTAAGGCAGGGCCGATTTCCATTGCGCCATGCAAGCTCTCCGTTCCGTTCGATCAGCGGGGCACCCAGCCGCCGCACATCGGGAAGATCTGCCCGACGAAGCAGTTGGCGGCTTCGCTGCACAGATAGGCAGCGAACTCCGCATCCTCCCGCGCGCCGACGAGGCGGCCGAGGGGCACTTCGCGCTGCAGCCGCTCCTGGAAGCGGGGGTTGGCCTGGACTTCCGGCGGGAAATAGGTGGGGTTGTCGACGAAGTTCTGGGCGATGAGATTGATCTGCACGTTGTGGGGCGCAAGCTCCACGCCGAGCGCCTGCACATAGGCCAGTTGAGCGCCGCGAGCGGCGCTGTAGGTCGAGGCGCGCTTCATGCCGCGCAGGGCCGAGGCGCTGCCCATCACCAGGATCTTGCCGGCCCGTCGCCCGACCATCGGCGGCAGCACCGCCCGGCACAGGCGCGGCAGCGGGTCCACCAACGCGGCAAAGACATCCCGCCATTCGTCTTCGGTGACATCCAAAGCCGGCGTAGTCGGTGCCGGGATCGCCAGATTGGCGACCAGCACATCGACCGGCCCCGCGGCGGCCACGACCGCCGCCGGCGCCTGCGGGTCGAGGAGGGATTCGGTGCTGGCAATCACCGTGGCACCGCGGGCAGCAAAGACTTCGCACAGCACCGGCCCCATGAAGGCATCGGCCTGGGTGATGAGGACACGCTTGTTGGCGAGCAACAGGGAATCGGTCATGGAAACCTCCGGCAACAGTTGAAGGGGACGGCGCGCGCGGCGGAGCGCAACCGGCATCGTAGCGCCATCGGGCCGTCGGCGGCGAAGCAAACGGGCCGCAATTGCGGCCCGCCTACTCCCCAAACCGGACCTCGCGGCCCGGCGTGCTGCTCTCCCTTATTGCGGCGTCGTCAGCCTTTGGTCGCCTTATCGGCTTCCGGCTTTGGCTCTTCGGGCTGGACCGGCGGATGGAATTCCTCCGGCGTCGCGCCGTCCTTGGGCGCGCCGATGGCCTGCTCCACCTGCGGCAGCTGGTGGGCGATGCCCTTGTGACAGTCGATGCAGGTCTTGCCTTCGTTGAGACCGGTCTGGTGCATCCGCGACGAACGACGGCCTTGCTCGGCGTAGTCGAAGCTATCGTAGTTGTGGCAGTTGCGGCATTCGCGGGAATCGGTCCGCTTCATCCGGTCCCACTCGTGCTTGGCCAGTTCGAGACGCTTGGCGTTGAACTTCTCGGGCGTGTCGATGG
>CALMXT010000073.1 GCA_937871125.1 uncultured Zoogloea sp.
GACAGGAATCGAACCTGTATCTGGCGCTTAGGAGGCGCCCGTTCTATCCATTGAACTACGGAGAGAGAAGGGCGGCATTCTATCTCGGTGGGGCCGGAAAGCGCCATGCCTGTTTGCAGGGTTCAATGTCGGGGGAAGTGTTGCGGCCTCAGGAAGCGGTTTCCATCTGAGACTGCAGGTAGTTTTGAAGGCCGACCTTGTCGATGAGTTCGAGTTGAGTTTCGAGGTAGTCGATGTGTTCCTCGGTATCTTCGAGGATGTGCTGGAAGATGTCGCGGCTGATGTAATCGCGGACCGACTCGCAATAGGCGATAGCGTCTTTCAGATGGGTGTGGCCGCCCTGTTCGACTTTGAGGTCGCCCTGCAGGCATTCAGGGACATTTTCTCCGATCAGCAGCTTGTCGAGGTTTTGCAGGTTGGGCAGGCCTTCAAGAAAGAGGACGCGTTCGATCAGTAGATCGGCGTGCTTCATTTCTTCGATGGACTCGTCGTATTCGTGCTTGCCGAGCCGGGTAAGACCCCAATTCTTGTACATCCGCGCATGGAGGAAGTACTGGTTGATGGCTGTGAGCTCGATGGTGAGCTGCTTGTTGAGGTGTTGCAGGACTTTCTTGTCGCCTTTCATGCGGCCTCCTGAACCAGTAGAAACGGGCTATGGCTATTGACGGGCGGAAACGCGACGGACGCATTTCCATCGAGGGCTTCCTGGAGACACTGCTGTGCGCACTTGGCGCAACGCCCGCACTCTTCGGTGACACCCAACTCTACGCGAAGATCGCGGAGCCGGCGAGCGCCGCAGGCGACCGCGGATTCGATGTCTCTTTCGGTGACGGCGCGGCAGACGCAGATGTACATGACAGTGTTTCCTTTGTTGCCTTCAGACAGGATAAAGCCGAAGCACCAACTGCATCGCCAGACCGGCGCCCATCAGCCCCAGAACGAGCAGGGCGGCCACGCCGATGGCGGGAAGCGTCTGGGGCGCGGCGCGGTTGGACGAACGGGGGCGGGCGGCAGGAAGTCGGGACATGGTGGTCACTTGGTCAGGATCAGTTTGCCTGCGCGGGTGGTGCGCAGCGCGTAAATCATGCCTTCGTGCTCGATCAGTACGCAGGCCCGGCCTCCCAGCAAATCCTGGCTCCGGATCGGCTCGTCGAACTGGCCGGGCGGGAGCGCGGAGGCGCCATCGGGCTGGGTCGTGTCGGGTGGGGCGGAGGACATGTCGGGAACTTATAAAGGCAAATGAGAATAATTCGTATTAAACATTTTGCCTCCGGTTTCGTCAACAGCGCGATGGCGATAATGTGCAGATATTCACCCTCACGCGGTAACCCGACCCAATGCGCACTCACCAGGAGCGATTGCCGAGTGCTTCGACGGCTTGATCGCCCGGCGGGGTAGAATCCGTCCCTTCCTGTCCGTACGCCTTTTTCCGCTCCATGCCGCTGATTACACTCGACGATGCCTGCCTTGCCTTTGGTCACGTTGCCCTGCTCGACAAGGCCGCCTTTCAGCTTGATCCCGGCGAGCGGGTGGCGCTGATCGGACGTAACGGTTCCGGCAAATCGAGTTTGCTGAAGGCGCTGGCCGGTCAGTCGATGCTGGACGACGGTCGCCTGTGGCGCCAGCCCGGCGCACGTGTGGCCTATGTTCCTCAGGAGGCGGATTTCCCCCTTGAGCGCAGCGTCTACGCGACGGTGGCCGACGGCCTCGGCGACGTGGCGCAACTGCTGGTCGACTACCATGCGGCGATGCTGGCGGTGGCAGATGACCACAGCGAGGCGGCGCTGGCGCGGCTTGAAGACGTTCAGCATCGCGTCGAGGACGCCCAGGCGTGGCGTTTGGAGCAGAAGGTGGAGCAGGTGCTGGCCCAGATCAAGCTGTCGGGCGATGCTACGGTGGGCAGCCTTTCGGGCGGCGGCATGAAGCGGGTGGCGCTGGCCCGTGCTCTGGTCGGCGAACCCGAGATCCTGCTTCTCGACGAGCCGACCAACCACCTGGACATCGACGGCATCCTGTGGCTTGAAGAGCTGATCCGCGATTTTCCCGGTGCGGTGGTGGTGATCACCCACGACCGGGTTTTTCTCGACAACGTGGCGACGCGCATCGTTGAACTCGACCGCGGCCAGTTGGCGAGCTTTCCGGGGCGTTTCAGCGAATATCTGCTGCGCAAGGCCGAGCAACTGGATGCCGAGGAAAAGGCCAATGCCCGCTTCGACAAGTTGCTGGCTCAGGAGGAAGTGTGGATCCGCAAGGGCGTCGAAGCCCGTCGAACCCGCAACGAAGGCCGCGTGCGGCGGCTCGAAGCCCTGCGCCGGGAGCGTGGCGCGCGGCGCGATCGTTTCGGTAACGTCAAGCTCGCCCTCGATCGGGGCGAGGGCAGCGGCCAGATGGTTGCCGAACTGGACCACGTGAGCAAACGCTTCGGCGAACGCACCATCGTGCGCGATTTTTCCACGCGCATCCTGCGCGGCGACCGCATCGGCCTGATCGGCCCCAACGGCGCCGGCAAGACCACGCTGCTGAAGATGATTCTCGGCGATCTTGAGCCGGACGAAGGCACGGTGCGCCGCGGAACCCGCCAAACGGTGGCCTACTTCGATCAGTTGCGCGCCCAGCTCGATCCCGAGGCGCCGCTTACCGAAGTCATCAGCCCCGGTTCCGACTTTGTGGAAATCGCCGGCCATCGCACCCACATCATCGGTTACCTGGGCGATTTTCTGTTCTCGCCGCAACGTGCCCGCTCGCCGGTCAAGTCGCTCTCCGGCGGTGAGCGCAACCGCCTGCTGCTGGCCCGGCTGTTCGCCCGTCCGGCCAACGTGCTGGTGCTCGACGAGCCGACCAACGACCTGGACATCGAGACCCTCGATCTGCTCGAAGATCTGCTGGCCCAGTACGATGGCACGGTGTTTCTGGTCAGCCACGACCGGGCCTTTCTCGACAACGTGGTGACCCAGGTGATCGCGGCCGAAGGCGACGGAAGGTGGAAGGAATACGCCGGGGGTTACGACGACTGGTTGCGCGTGCGCAAGGCCGCCGCGGTGGCGCCGGCCACACCCAAGGCCGTGGCGCCGAAGAAGGAGGCGCCGCCGCCGGCGCCGGTCGCAGCCAAGCCGGTCAAGCTGAGCTGGAAGGAGCAGCGCGAACTCGAAGCCTTGCCGGATCGCATCGCCGCCTTGGAAGAAGAGCAGGGCGCGATCCAGGCCCGGCTCAACGATCCGGCCATCTATCGGGATGCGCCGCAGGACGTGCCTGCGCTCAACGCCCGTCTGCAGGCGCTGGAGGCGGAAGTCGAAACCGCCATGCTGCGCTGGGAAGAGCTCGAAGCCCGTTCGGGCGGCAAGTAGCCAGGCGGAACATCACATCGGGGGCAGGGCGCCGTCCGCCCGTCCGCCGGCCGTGAGCAGGCGCTCGGCCGCTTCGTGGGGTACCGACAAGCGGTGGAGCAGGTTCTCGCGGCCGATGTGCAGCAACTCCTCGATGGCGCTGAGATCGTCGGGAATGGCCGCATCGTCCCATCCTTGGGAGGTATGGCGGGCCAGGCTGTTGGCCAGTTGGACGGTGCGGACGCGGGCATTGTGGATGTACTTCTCGTCCATCATCGAGACGAGGAGTTCCGGCAGGTGCCAGTGGCTTACGAGCGCCAACTGCAATTCCTTGGCCGAAAAATTGAAGACCATCCGCTGGGCCGCCGCCGAACGCAGGCTGTGTTCGGCACGTTGCATCGCGTAGACATCCTGGGTCAGGGTTGGGGCGAAGGTCCAGCACAGGATTTCGGTGACCTCGGAGAGCAGCGCCGCAACGGTGATCTCATCCACATCCAGATCGTGACGCAGGATTGCCCAGTCGCGGGCGTAGCGTGCCGCACGGCGGGCGCGGCTGATCACCTTCAGTACCCCGATCAGTGCCTTAGGGTGGTCGGCGATCTGGTTCTCGATGGTCGGCACGTCGGAGAATTCGTGCAGGAAAGGCGAGATGCCCATCATCATCACCGCCCGCTCGATGGTGGTGATGTCATGGTTCTGGCGTGCCCGTCGCTTCGCTTCGATGTGGATCAGCACCTTCAACGTCATCATCGGATCGCCCAGCACAAGGGCCGCTACCGTGCGGCCGTTGATGCTGTCTTCGTGCTCGCGCATGGCCTGCAATTCCTTGGCCGTGTGCTTGAGGACGGGCAGGGCTTCGAGGCTGAAGAATGCAATGTAGGAATCGAGGCTGTCGAATGCCTGGGTGATCAGGGCCATTTTGGATCTCCGGCGGGCGATGACTCCATTTACGGCGCGGCGACGCCGGGATTGAGGACGGTTGCGGAAAGGCCGGCCGGGCCGACGCTATAATCGGCGGACGAACAACATGGGGCGCCATTGCGCACCCGCTCGAGAGGAGAGAAGCACATGTCCAACGCCGTTTCCCCGTTCCAGGCTTTCGTGATTCGCCAGGATGAAAACCGCAAGGTCGTCGCTGCCATGGAGTCGATGGCCGTCGATGCGCTCGACGCGGGTGAAGTGCTGATCCGCGTCGCTTATTCGAGCGTCAACTACAAGGATGCGCTGGCGGCCACCGGTGCCGGCAAGATCATCCGTCGCTTTCCCTGCGTTGGCGGCATCGATATGTCGGGAACGGTCGTCGAGAGCGCCGACCCGCGCTTCAAGCCGGGCGACGAGGTCATCGCCACCAGTTACGATATCGGCGTCGCCCACCACGGCGGCTATGCCGAGTACGCGCGCGTGCCGGCGGCCTGGACGGTGCCGCTGCCGGCCGGGCTGTCGCTGTTCGACGCGATGGCGCTGGGCACGGCCGGTTTCACCGCGGCACTGGGCATCGTGCGCATGGAAGACAACGGCCTCGCGCCGGCCAACGGTCCGGTGGTGGTCACCGGCGCCAGCGGCGGCGTGGGCGGGCTGGCCATCGACATGTTGGCGGGTCTGGGTTATCACGTGGTCGCGCTTACCGGCAAAGCCCACGAAGAGGGCTACCTCAAGGGCCTTGGCGCCGCCGAGATCAAGCTGCGCGACACCATCGACCCGGCCACCACGCGTCCGCTCGATGCCGGGCTGTGGGCTGGCGCCGTGGATAACGTGGGTGGCGACATCCTTGCCTGGGTGCTGTCGACCATGAAACAGGCCGGCACCGTGGCCAGCATCGGCAATGCCCAGAGCATCAAGCTCAACACCACGGTGTTTCCGTTCATCCTCCGTGGTGTGAGTCTGCTCGGCGTCGATTCCGGCTACATCGGCGAGCCGACCCGCAGCCGGGTGTGGCAGCGCCTGGCCACCGACCTCAAGCCGCGCCATCTGGCGGCGATGACCCGGACGGTGCCTTTCGCCGAACTTCCGGGCGTTTTTCACGACTTCATCGAAGGTCGCGTCAAGGGGCGCACCGTGATTGCCGTTAAGGAGTGAAATTCCCACGAGCGAGTCCAGCATGAGCGATCACAGCGATCAGAGTCTTCCCCGGATTCTGATCATCGACGATTCCCGGATGGTGCGGGCTTCCATCATCCGGCATGTGCGGGACCGCTTCGATGTACGCGAAGAAGTCGATGGCGAGGCCGGCTGGCAAACCCTGCTGGTCGACCCCACCATCCAGGCCGTGATCACCGACATCGGCATGCCGCGGCTCGACGGCTACGGTCTCCTGGAGCGGATTCGCAGCTCTCGCCTGTCGCGCATCAACACCTTGCCGGTGGCCGTCATCTCCGGCGACGACGAACCGGAAGTCCGGGTCAAGGCCAAGAGCGCGGGGGCTACGGACTTCATTTCCAAGAGCATCGGCAACATCGAACTGCTGGCGCGCCTGGAAGCCCTGACCCAGCTGGCCCGCACCCAGCGCGATCTCGAAGAAAGCCGCGCGGCCCTCGCCACCGCGAGCCCGGTCGACCCGGCTTCGGGTCTGGCCACGCCGTCCTATCTGCACTACCACGCCAGTCAGGAACTCTCCCTCGCGCGGCGCCACAACGGCGAACTGTCGGTGATGGTCGTCGAGATCGACCAGTTCGATTCGGTGGTGACCCGCTACGGCGCCCACGTGGCCCAGCTGATCAACCGCAAGCTCTCCAAGATCCTTGCCACCCGGCTGCGCAAGGAAGACACCGTGGCCGAACTGGCCACCGGACGTTTCGCCGTAGTGTCGCCCAGCACCAGCATGAGCGGCGCGGGGGCGTTTGCGTTGCGTCTGTGCAGCGCCATCGACCAGATCGTGATGACCTACCGGGAGGAGCGCATCCGGATTCACCTGACCGTCGGCTTGGCCACTTCCGAAGCCGGTCGCATGCAGACCGTCAGCCACCTTATCGGCGTGGCCCTGCAGCGCGTGGCGAGCGGTCAGGCGGCGGGCGGCAACCGGGTCATCGGCGATCGCGGCGAATTGACGCCCGAAATGATGCCGGCGCCGCCGAAGCCGCCGGTCAGCATCGACCAGATCCTGCAACAACTTCGCGCCAGCGGCGCCGACGCCGAACTGCGCAAACAACTCCCCGATGCGATTCGAACCCTCCTGCCACTGCTGGAATTGATAGAATCCGAGCTTCCTTCCGGCTTGCCGCTTGCAGCCCTCGCACGCGTCGTCGAAGCCGGTTCTGGAATCGCAGTGCACAAATACGAATAGAGCGGGCGCCATGACGCCTCGCCATTACGGAAACTGGTTCGACATTCAAATAATGGGAGAGGACGACATGGCTTCATACAAGGAATTTCATAAACGCTCCATCGAAGACCGGGACGGCTTTTGGGGCGAGCAGGCCCAGCTGATCCACTGGAACAAGCGCCCGACAAAAACCTACGATTTCTCCAACCCGCCTTTCGTCAAATGGTTCGTGGGCGGTGAAACCAACCTCTGCTACAACGCCGTCGACCGCCACGCCGAGACCCATCCCGACCGCAAGGCGCTGGTCTATATCTCCACCGAAACCGACGAAGAAAAAACCTACAGCTTTGCCGAGTTGCGCGCCGAAGTCATGCGCATGGCGGCGATCTACCAGAGCCTCGGCGTCAAGAAGGGCGACCGCGTCCTGATCTACATGCCGATGATCGCCGAAGCCTGTTTCGCGATGCTCGCCTGCGCCCGGATCGGCGCGATTCACTCGGTCGTGTTCGGCGGCTTTGCCTCCCACTCGCTCGCCACCCGCATCGACGATGCCAAGCCGACGGTCATCGTTTCTGCCGACGCCGGCATGCGCGGCGGCCGCCCGGTGCCCTACAAGCACCTGCTGGACGAAGCCATCAACTTGGCCGAGCACAAGCCCGCCAAGGTGCTGATGGTCAATCGCGGCCTCGACAAGGCAATGGAAGTCGTTGCCGGTCGCGACGAGGATTACGCCACCCTGCGCGCCCAGCACCTCGACGCCCAGGTGCCGGTGACCTGGCTCGAATCCTCCGATCCGAGCTACATCCTGTATACCTCCGGCACCACCGGCAAGCCCAAGGGCGTGCAGCGCGACACCGGCGGTTACGCCGTGGCGCTGGCCGCCTCGATGAAGCACATCTACTGCGGCAACGCCGGCGAAACCTTCTTCTCGACTTCCGACATCGGCTGGGTCGTGGGTCACAGCTACATCATCTACGGTCCGCTGATCGCCGGCATGGCCACCGTGATGTACGAAGGCACGCCGCTACGCCCCGATGCCGGCATCTGGTGGAAGATCTGCCAGGAGCAGGAAGTCACCGTGATGTTCAGCGCGCCCACCGCCATTCGCGTGCTCAAGAAGCAGGACCCGGCCTTCCTCAAGAAATACGATCTCTCCAAGCTGCGCGGGCTCTACTGCGCCGGCGAGCCGATGGATGAAACCTCCCACCAGTGGATGATGGACGAGCTGGGCATCCCGGTCATCGACCACTACTGGCAGACCGAAACCGGCTGGGCGATGTTGACCCTCATGCCGGGCGTCGAAGATCAGGCCGTACAACTGGGCTCCCCGGGCTTTCCGGCCTATGGCTTCGATGTGCGTCTGTTCCGCGACGACGGCACCGAATGCGGTCCCAACGAAAAGGGCATCGTCGGTGTCATGCCGCCGCTGCCGCCTGGCTGCCTCAGCACCATCTGGGGCGACGACAAGCGTTTCGTGTCCACCTACTTCACGCTCTTCCAGGAGCCGCAGGTGTATTCCAGCTTCGACTGGGGTATCAAGGACGACGCCGGCTACTACAAGATCCTCGGCCGCACCGACGACGTGATCA